>CAVAGO010000006.1:0-48651 GCA_963588075.1 bacterium
GGAGAATTAAATGATTACTACGACGCTACTGCTCTTGAATTCTTACCGGCATAGCCGGTAGTTTTTTTGTTTGACCTTAATGGTCAAACATAATAAAAAAGAGCATTTTATTGCTCTTTTACTTCAATCCTATCAAATAAATGAACTGGTTCTGCTAAAGTATTTCCCACTTCTAAACCACCGAAATTTTCAGTACTTTCTAAGCTAGTAACTTCAGTATTTAATTGTTTAAATATCTTTTCAGAAGTATCAGTTAAGAATGGATTTAAATAAACAGCACAAATTCTAATACTTTCAAGTAAGTTATATAAAACTGTACCAAGTCTATCCTTCTTAGTTTCATCCTTAGCTAAAGCCCAAGGCATTGTATCATCAATATATTTATTACATTTTCTTAATACATCAAATATTTCTTGTAAAGCTTCTCCAACTCTTAATTCATCCATCTTAGCAGTAACTTTTTCACCTAAACTTAATACAGAATCAATTAAATCATTATCAATATCCTCATAAACATTATGTTCAGGTACAATACTATCAAAGTATTTCTTATCCATACTTACAGTTCTATTAACTAAGTTTCCTAAAATATTAACTAAGTCGCCATTAATTCTTTCAATTAATAAGTCTTTAGTAAATACTCCATCTGCTGCAAAAGGAATTTCATGTAAGAAATAATATCTTACAGCATCTACACCAAATTCATGTACTAAATCATCAGCATAAATAACGTTTCCTTTTGATTTACTCATCTTACCATCAGCCATAATTAACCAAGGATGTCCAAATACTTGTTTAGGTAATGGTAAATCTAAACTCATTAAGAAACATGGCCAATAAATAGTATGGAATCTAATTATATCCTTACCAATTAAATGTAAATCAGCAGGCCATTTATACTTAAATTCTTCTGTAGTTTCATCAAAATCAAACCCAATATTAGTAATATAATTTGATAACGCATCTAACCAAACATAAACAACATGTTTATCATCAAAATCAACAGGAATTCCCCATTTGAATGATGTTCTAGATACACATAAATCTTGTAAACCAGGTTTAATGAAATTATTAATCATTTCATTTTTTCTAGCTACTGGTTGTATAAACTCAGGATGTTCTTCAATATATTGTTCTAATCTATCTTGATATTTAGATAATTTAAAGAAATAAGCTTCTTCACATTTAGGTTGAACTTCTCTACCACAGTCAGGACATTTCCCATCAACTAATTGACTTTCAGTCCAGAAACTTTCACAAGGAGTACAATAAAGTCCCTTATACTCACTCTTATAAATATCTCCTTTATCAAACATATACTTAAAGATATGTTGTACTACTTTCTTATGATGAGAATCTGTAGTTCTTACAAACTTATCATAAGAAGTATTCATTATATCCCAAATATCTTTAATACCAGCTGCTTTTTCATCAACAAATTGTTGAGGTTCAATACCAGCTTCTTTAGCTTTTAATTCAATCTTTTCACCATGTTCATCTGTTCCAGTTTGTAGATAAACATCATACCCTTGTAATCTTTTATATCTAGCAATTGCATCAGCTAAAACGATTTCATATGTATTTCCAATATGAGGTTTTCCTGAAGTATAAGCAATTGCTGTACTTATATAATATTTTTCTTTTTCCATTTTATTTCCCACTTTCATCAGGTTTTCCACTCCAACCTGTTCTTTCTTCATTAACTTCTTCATCATCAACAGTATAATATTTCATAAATATACCTTGACCAAATCCTTGACCTGCTTCTACTTTAAATACTTTATCTCCGTGATTTTGTAGAGCAAACCACATATGTCCTTCATTATCCGGATTGTTATAAAAATCAGCATCTATAACACCTACTTGGTTGCACATCCGAACATTCCACTTAAATCCCATGCTACTTCTAACAAATAACATTAGTGCTTCATCATCTGGATATAAAGCTTTAATCCCTGTAGGAATTTTCTTTACTTCTCCAGGTTGAATCTCAAAACTTTCAATAGCTAAAAAGTCATACCCTGCTGAAGCTTTAGTCTTTCTAACAGGTAATTGATAACTATCATATAACTCTTTATCATCTTTAATATCTTTCTTAAATTGTTCAAAAGATATCTTTTCAAATCTTCTCATCTGCTCTACCTCCTATAAATATTCTTTTAATTCATAAATAGACTTAATTACTTTAAATCTTTTACTTCTTCTTGGATCCTTCGTAGTTAAATAATATGAGTACAAACCAAAATCCATAGCTGATTTAATATCTGACTTGAACGTATCTCCTACCATAACTACTTCATCTTTATCAAAACCTTCACACGCTTTTTCAAACATTTCACGCTTAGGTTTCTTATCATATACATCACTAGTTAATACATCATCAAAATATTTTAATATTCCATACTTCTCTAACTTCCTAACTTGTTGGTCTTTAAACCAATTAGTAGCAACTACTAAAGAGTATTTCCCACTTAAATATTCTAACAATTCAATTAACTTCTCATCCTTATCTGGTACCAACTCTTTTAAATAACCTGTCCATACATCAACAAATGTATCTGGTATTTCTTTACCAAGTTTATTTCTAAAATATCTAGACATTTCTACTTTATTAAACCTCTTATGATATCTCTCATAATCAAGCATAGCTTTCCTAAACTTAGTAAATTCATCTTCTTCAAAAGGAATTCCAAAGTAATTATAAGTCTTTTCTACACATCCATCCCATTCCTCTAACCAAGGAATCAATGTTCTATCTAGATCAAATATAATCCTTTTAATCACTTCATCACTTCCTAATAAAAAAAATTCATAATCTAAGGACGAGTAAAAACCCGCGGTACCACCTTAGTTTATGAATTATCATACACTTTATTTCTTAACGCGAAATATACGCTTTAACTCCAGAGCCATGTTCCCAATATTCCCTACGATTCTTTCCACCAACCAAAATCTCTCTCTGCTAGCTAGTATTGGTACTCTTTCCTTCACTGCTAAATATAGAATTAATTTAACACAAATTTATTTATTAATCAAGCAATATTAAGTTCTAATTGTATTAATCTACTAATTAAAACACATATATCATATACCTTCTCATTATCTTCTCCAAAAACAATAATACTTCCTTCAATTCCTTCATTAGTAACTATTGGTAACATGTTGTAATTACCAGTAACTTTATTTTCTCCAAATACACAAGATTGATTTTGATTTTTCAAAGTAGAAGCATTCTTAACAAGCAATTTCGCTTGATTATCTAATTTCGCACCAATATTAACTAAATTCGAATATATAACACTATCTTTATTAGTAAGTATTACTTTTACATTAAAACTTTCTACAAAATATTTAATTATCTCTACTATCTTATAATTATTCTCTAAATTACTATATTTGGTTAACATAATATTTTTATCGTTACATGTAATACTAAGTACATCTCCAGTATTTATCTGTAACTTACGTCTAATATCCATAGGTATTACTATTCTACCTAGATTATCAATATTCTTTATAAAATTTATATCTTTCATAGTACTCTCCATTTCTCTATTATTATTTCCCAAATAGAAAGTATTATGTAAGAAAAAAAGAGATAATTAATATCTCTTCTATTTCATTACTTTTAAATTATCTTGTGTTAAATCAAGTTCATCTTGTTTACCAGCAGCATATACCTCTTCAACTGCTCTTAAACTTTTGTATATCTCTTCTATTGGTAACTCCATATAAGCTTCAACATTTAACATGTTATCAGCACTTCCTAATGGAGCGAAGAACCAATGTAAGAAGTATTCATTACATTCACTTGCTAAAGGCAAATCATCTGGTCTCATAAATTGATGTTCTATTCCTTTAACATCTTGTTTAGTTCTATATTCTTTAAAACCTTTAAATACTGGTTTCTTAAACATCTTCTTATCTTCTACCTTTTCTAATAAGAAAGTCCCTAAACATTTATGACCACCAATTTCAACCCATTCTTGCGACATAACACCTTCATACCCAACATCTAATGCTGAATAAGCTACACCAACATATAAATTATCTTTATTTTTCATATATATCCCCCGTAATTTAATTATACCATACTACAAAGTATCAGTAAAATTCAGCTATACTCTTCTCTTGGGAGCTATATACCTTGGATTATGTTCTATTGAATCAAAGAATACATACTCTGTAACAAACTCACCATTCGTTGTATCAAAAGCAAACTCATAACTTAAAGAAGCTTGATCAAGTCTAAATCCACTTCTCATATCTTTTAAAGACATCATTTTAACATTATCAGGAGTATGTTCTAACATATAATCATGTAATTCTTTAAAACCACTATAATCTTTTCTATCAACGTTTCTAAAACCAGGTAAAATCATGTATTCAATAAGTCCAGTTCTACCCTCTAACCATTCCAACATCTCTGCTAAAACAGTTGTTAACTGACTAGGTACTGCATGTCCTGCAATTCCTTCTTTCTTAGCTCTATCATAAAACATAATACCATAACAAGTATCTAAAGCTTGTGTTCCTATTACAGGTCTTTCTTTAGTTGATTCTACTACTCTACCCATTCCTGCTAAAGTGGTCTTTTCAAGCATTCTATATTTTATTCCATTCATCTTCTCACAGTAAGCATCATATTCTTGATAAGGATTATCTTCAACTATTTCATCAATTAAATCTGGCTTTTCTATTTTATAGAAAACTTCATCATTTATCTTATTATCTCTAATTCTATAATCTTCTACTATTTCGTAATCTCTACTCATTAATATCACCTACTATACTAATTATATCATAAAAATAAACAACACTTTGTTGCCTATTTTCCTTTTACTTCATTAATTACTTCTTCCATTAAAGGAACTACATAATATAAGAAATGCTCTTTTTGATTTAATAAAGTTAAAGCTATTATAACTTGATCATGTAAGTATTTTAGTCTAAATCTAGGATTTATGTTATAAGCCTTAATAAAGAACTTATCGCCTTCTATCTTACTAGATAATTCCTTTGGTAATTCTATTTCGATTTCTCTATCACTTTGTCTTACTGTTGTAATACCCAACTCTTTAGCTTGTTTTTCAAACCATTCTTCAAACATATATATTTCCAGTGTTTTACTTATCTTACCAAATCTATCTTCAAGTTCATGCTTAATTTCTAATAACTTCTTATATCCATCTATTTCATTAATCTTCTTATGTATTTCAATCTTAATATCTTCGTCTGATACATAATCATCACTAATATGAGTTTCTACTTCAACAAGTGATCTATTTGAAGTAGTAGTATCTTCATCATCATCTTCTACTACTTCACCCTTCATACGACGCATTTCTTCTTCAATCATCTGCATATAAAGTTCAATACCAACAGTATCTACAAATCCCGCTTGTTCTGAACCAAGTAAGTCACCTGCACCACGTATTGATAAGTCTCTCATGGCAATCCTATAGCCACTACCGAGCTCAGTAAACTCTTTAATAGCTTGTAATCTCTTAACTGCTATATCATTTAACATCTTACTCTTATCATACATTAAATATGCATATGCAATTCTATTACTTCTACCAACTCTACCACGTAATTGATAAAGCTGTGATAAACCAAAACAATCTGCATCATAGATAATTAAAGTATTTGCATTACTAATATCAATACCTGTTTCTATAATAGTTGTACATAATAAAATATCATATTCATAATTAACGAAAGATTCCATTACATCTTCTAGTTCTTTCTTACTCATTTGACCATGTGCAAAAGTAATTCTTGCCTCAGGTACTAACTTATGTAACTGAGCCATCTTACTTTCAATAGAAGCTACCTTATTATAAAGAATAAATATCTGACCATTTCTTGATAACTCCTTATAAATAGCATCTTTTATAATCAAATCATTCTCTTGAATAACATAAGTCTGTACTGGATACCTATTAGTTGGCGGTGTATCTATAATAGATAAATCTCTTAATCCACTTAATGCCATCTTAAGCGTTCTAGGTATCGGAGTGGCACTTAGAGTAAGAACATTAACATCATTCTTATATTCCTTAATCTTCTCCTTATGAGTAACTCCAAAACGTTGTTCTTCATCAACTATCAATAAACCTAACTTAGAAAACTTAACATCATTAGATAACAAGCGATGTGTCCCAAATACTAAGTCAATAGTTCCTTTTTCTAAGCCTTCTAAAATCCTTTTAGTCTCTTTAGCACTAGTAAATCTATTTAGTAAAGCAATCTCTATTGGATAATTCTTAAATCTTTCTACTGCATTCTCATATTGTTGCTTAGAAAGTATTGTCGTCGGACATAAATAGAATACTTGTTTATTATTTACTATTGTTTTAAACATTGCTCTAAAAGCAACTTCTGTCTTACCAAATCCAACATCACCACATAGTAATCTATCCATTGGTACTTCACTACTTAAATCTCTATCAATATCTTCGATAGCTTTCAACTGGTCAATAGTCTCTTGATAAATAAACTCTGAACCAAATACAGATTCTTCTGCATAAGACCTAAATGGAGTTCCTTTAACACTACTACGAGCTGCATATAACTTAATAAGTTCTCCACTAATATCTTTAATCTTACTACGTAATTCTCTTTTCTTCTTCGCCCAACTAGTACTATTTAACTTATCTAACTTAGGCATTGAACCTTCTTTACCAGCATATTTAAATATTGTACTGATCTTTTCTACTGGAATATAAATCTTATCATTACCTTGATAATTTAATTGAATATAATCTTTCTTTAAACCATTCTTAGTTAAAGTAATAACTCCATTATAAACTCCAATACCATGTTGACTATGTACTACATAATCTCCAACAGCTAACTGACCAAAGTCCTTAATCTTCTTACCTATATGATAAGAATTCTTATAATTAATAACTGCATTCTTAATCTTCTCTATATCAGATTCAGCTATTACTACATAATTTTCAAATACAAAACCACTATTAATCTTCTTATATAAAATATTTATTTCCCTGTCGATAAGTCGGTCATTATTCACAACATGATAACTCTTTAAGAATAGTTCTAAACTACGTAATTGATTCTCTTTACTTAAACAAATAATTACAGTTTTACCACCTATTATTTCCCTATCACAATATTTCCCAAGCAATTCAAAATCACTATTAAAGTTCTCTATCTCCTGAGACTTAAAATTCAAGTATTTCCCAAAGCTAGTATTACTTATATTATTTAAGTAAATAACATAGTTATAATTAATCTCTTCAAACTCATACATATACTTTTGGGAAATATTTTCTGCTTCATTATATTCTGTAATATCATTAAGTAATTTCTCATAAGCAATATCTATTTGTTCCTTATTAATCATTACTACATAAGGATCATTCATATAATCCACTAAACTACTATTATTATCACTAACTACTTCAGTATAAGGTTTTATCTTTATTTCCTTTATTTCCCTAATAGATAACTGTGTACTTTCATCAAAATATCTTATTGAATCTACTTCATCTCCAAAGAACTCAATTCTAATAGGATGTTCTTCATCTATAATAAATAAATCTATTATATAACCACGTACTGCATATTCTCCTGTAGTAGTAACTAAACTCTCTCTTACATATCCATACTTCTCTAATATCTCAAGTATTTCATCTCTTTTAATATTATTTCCCGCACTTAAATTAAACTCTAAATTACTAGAATCATTCTTATTTGGTAAATACCTTAAGAAACCCATTAAATTAGTCACTACAATCGTTTTTTTACCACTTCTAATAGTATCTAACGTTTCTAATCTTTTTATCTTTAAATCAGGCGATATTGCAACCGCTACACTGGTTAAAAAATCATCCATGGGAAATAAACATACATCATTAGTATAAGTATGCAAAGAATCATAATACATATTAGCTTCAAACAATGTATTAGCTAATATTACTATATTTCTATCTTCCCTCTTAAATAAATCAAGCACGTAAAAAATGTTTAACTCTTTAGTTAAACCAGTAACCGTTAAACCATTTTCATACTTAAAATATTTAGCTAAAAAATCCATATAACCCCCTACTTTATTTCTTAGTATTATAAATATTCATTGTTCTATCAATACCATCTTTAATAAAAGATTCTATTATCTTATTAAAGTCTTTTTGCATCTCATTAAATTTCTCAGTTTCAGCTTTACTAAAATTACCTAATACATAATCTTTAGTATCTACTGATCTATCATGAGATACACCTACTTTAAGTCTTGCAAACTCTTGTGAATTAAGTCTACTTATAATAGATTTAATTCCATTATGTCCACCAGCACTACTATTCTTTTTTAGTTTATATGTCGAAAAAGGTAAATCTAAGTCGTCATGAATGACAAGTATATCATCTATATTAACATCATAATAGTTAACAAACTTGACAACTGCATCACCAGAAAGATTCATATATGTCAAAGGTTTAACAAATATAACCTTCTCCCCATTAATTCTTTCTTCATGATAAAGAGCACTAAACTTTTCTTTCCAATCACTAGTATTTAAATAGTTATCTAGTACAAGAAAACCAACATTATGTCTAGTATTTTTATAATCTTTACCAGGATTTCCTAGTCCAATTATTAACTTCATCTTACTCACTCTTTTCAAATATACCTTTATAAGACTTATGTTGTAGAACATCTATTGGTGGCATTACCTTCAAGCTTCCCATCTTACCATTCTTAGTAGCTTTTATTAATACCATAATAGCTTCTTTCTTATATCCAGCATATATAAACTGTAATTTTTTTACTTTGAAATTATACTTATTTAAACAATCTAATATTTCTTCTAATCTATCACATCTATGTACTATATAAAGTGGTGCTTTATTCTTTAAAATATACTTAGCAGCAGTCATAAGTTCTTCTAAATTCATAGTTATCTCATGTCTTGCAATTGCTTTCTCTTCATCTTCATTTATTAAAGATTTATTCTTATCATATTTAAAATAAGGTGGATTACAAGTAACTGCATCTACACTCTCTGGAAGTATATATTCTAAAGATTCTGTTAGATTAGCATTTATTATATTAATCTGTGAATCTAAGTTATTTTCTCTAACACTTAACTTAGCTAATTTAGCAATATTAGGTTGTATTTCAAATCCATATACTCTAGCATTAGTCTTTGTAGACAGAATTAAAGGTACTGGAGCATTTCCAGTACAAAAATCAACTATTACTCTAGTATTCGCCTTTAATTCAACAAATTCAGCTAATAATATAGAATCTAATGAGAATTTAAATTTATCTTCATATTGATAAATCTTTAATCCATCATAATCATATAAATCATTTACTACGCTCGCACTCGTCACAACCCAATTCAATCTCCTTTAATGTTCCATCGATATCTACTTTATATTTTCTATTTAAGATATCTACACTAACTACTTTACCTTTACCAAAATCAGTCTTTACAGTTTGACCTACATTTGGTAATCCTTTACCACATCTAACATATTCTTCATCTTCATATGTTAAACAACATAGTAATCTACCACATAATCCATTAATCTTAGATGGATTAAGAGCAATATTTTGATTCTTAGCCATATTCATCGTAACAGAATCAATATGATTTAAGAATGTAGAACAACATAATGGTCTACCACATTGTCCTATACCACAAATAGTTCTAGCTTTATCTCTAGCTCCTATTTGTCTTAATTCTATTCTAGTCTTATAAGCAGCAGCTAATTTCTTAGCTAATTCTCTAAAATCTATTCTTTCATCAGCAATAAAATTAAATAATAATTGCTTTCTATCTAAAGTATAACTAGCATCTAAGATATTCATCTTTAAATCAAGTTCTTTAGCTATCTTTCTAGCTTTAGCTAAGCATTTCTCTGCATCAGCAAGATTCTTTAAGAAATTATCATTATCTTCTTCTGTAGCTGCTCTTAATACTTTCTTCATTTCTTCAACAGGAATATTAACTTTATCATTATCAGCCAGATACATAATCTTACCCATTTGTATACCCTTTTCAGTTTCTACAACAGCATAAGTATCCTTTTCTAACTCTAAATCTTGACCATTAAAATAATATATTTTACCTTCACTCTTTAAAGTAACTCCATAAATCTTATCCATAATACTCCCTCATTTCTATTACAAACTTATCTAAAATTAAATCTATATTACCATTACTTTTTATATATTTAAGTATTGTTTCAATTAATAAAACCATCTTTATTAGATTATCTTTAGATACTTCTTTAACCATTTCTATCTTATCTAACCTATTACTAGTATAACAATCTTTAAGATAATATAACATTGTATTAAAGAATATTTCCCATTGTAATCTCTCTTTGTAATAACCACTCATATGTGTCTTATTATAAAGTAAATCATCTTTATTTTTATAAATAGCATTTAAATATAACTTAACATCAGTTAGTATCTCTTCATCTAAAGATTCCATTATATTAGTGTCATACATACAACTAAATATCTGACATCTACTTCTAACAGTAGATATAACATTCTCTTTATTATTAGTAATAAAAATACCTAATATATCCTCTTCAGGTTCTTCTAAAAATTTAAGTAAAGTATTAGCTGATGAAGAATTAAATCTATCTGCCTCTCTTATAACATACATATTAAATTTAGTAAATACTGGCTTAGTACTAAACTTATCCATCATATCAAGAATTTGATCTTTCTTAATAAATTGACCTTCTGGACTAATAGTAATCAAACTAGGTAAAGAATCATTGTTAATAAGTCTACATATATTACAGTCTTCTTCACAATTTTCTTTATATTCCTTAGGACAATTTAATATTTTAAGTAAATTAAGTACATCTTTATAACATTTGTTCGTATCATTTGTTTCAAGCAAAAAAGCATGAGCTAACTTTTTCTCATGGTATCGCTTAATTATTTCATTTAAAACATTTGATTCGACCAAAATACCACCTTCACTACTATATTATAAACTTCATAACGATAACTGAAATAATTCCAAATATTCCTAAAAAAGAACTCATACTTATTGTAAACAAATTAATTGGAATTACTACATTTATTGCACTAAATAATACATTAACACTATAAATACCAAAAATCCCTATACATAACTTCTTTACTATCTTAAATAAATGCATCATATAATCACCTATCTAATCATATAAAGATTTATTAAAAATTATGATATCTTTTTACGATCACTTAAAGCTCTATCTAATGTAATTTCATCTAAATAATCTATTTCAGCTCCCATTGGAATACCATAAGATAATCTAGATATTTCAACATTCTTATTTTCAAATATTTTCTTTAAATATAAGGTAGTTGTCTCTCCTTCTATAGTAGATTTCAAAGCTATAATCAATTCTGGATTATCTAACTTCTCAACTCTATCTATTAAACTAGAAATATTTATATCCTCAGGATTAATATCATCTATAGGCGAAATTAGCCCATTTAAGACATGATACAATCCATTATAGTTTCCAGCCTTCTCAAAAGCAAAAACACTCTTATAATCCTCTAAAATGCATATTACAGACTTATTACGACGTTCATTAGAACAAATATCACAAACATCCTTATCAGTAATATGACCACAAACCTCACAAGGATGTAAATTATTCTTACTATCTACCATAGCAGCAGCAAAATTCTCTACATCTTCACAAGATAAATCAAGCAAAGAAAGCGCCATTCTTTCAGCACTCTTCTCACCTATTCCAGGTAACTTACGAAAATAATTAATTAAATCAGATAAAGCAGTTGGATATGCCATTAAAATAACCCGTTTAATTGACCACCGTATGCTCCAAGCATACTTTCAGTCTCTTTATCTATTTTAGCCATAGCATCATTAACAGCTATAACAAACATATCTTCTATCATTTCTTTATCGTCATTTTCAATATCAATCTTAATCTTAGTAGAAACTAACTTCTTATCACCTGTAAAAGTAACTTCAACTAATTCAGAAGTACCAACAAAAGTCTTCTTATTTAATTCATCCTTCTTCTTAGTAATATCTCTTTGCATTTTTTGTGCTTGTTGCATTAAAGCTTGCATATTCATAATTTATTTCCCTCTTTCTAATTATTCAACTTCAAATGTCCCAAATATATCCTTAGCAACTTCTTCAATATCATCACTATCTGTAGTAACAACTTCATTTAAAGAATCACTATTTTCTTCCTCTGGTTCATCTATATAACTATATTTTATTCCATTCTTAATATTAATTCTATAATTTTCCATTTCTTTTTTCCATAAATCTTCACTTAAAGCTGCAAATCTAACTTTATTTCCCGCAAAATCTTCATAATACTTTTCAAGATTATCAATAACATTATTAATTAACTCATTAGTACTACTTATTTTACTTTGAATTAAAACATAAGTATTAGAAGCTGCCAAAATAGAAGTATCAGCCAATAAAGAAATTAAACTTCTATCCTTAGTCATTAAATAATTCATAAAATCTACCCAAGACTTAGATACACTTAATTTAACTTCCTTCGTACATTCAACAAAACAATTATTTACTCTGACTTTCAAATCTATCTTTTTTGCATTCTTCTTGTGGATAACTTCTTTTTTATCAACATTATTTTCTAACTGATTAGATGTTGACTTTTTGGCTGAAATATCGGTAATTTCTTTATTTCCCAACTCTTCAGCGCTAGAACTATTACTACTGATTTTAGTAGATTTATCTGACTTTTTAGAAGAAATATTATCGTTAGAACTAACACTACTTGACTTATTTATTTCCCAAGCAGAATCTCTATTATTTTTATTTCCCACATTAACATACTTAAGTAAAACTACTTCAATTAAAATATATGGATCAATATTAATATTTATATTACATAAACATTCATTTAAATCGAAAATCATCCCATATATATCCTCGAAATACATATCATGCTTATATTTCCCAGACTTAACTCCTATAGCACACTTACGTAATTCAGAAATCAATTTCTCTACAAATACAGTATAATTAGTACCACTTTCCTTAACTACTTTAAGAACTTCTAATAAATTCTCTACATTATTCTCTTCGATAGCTGTTAATAACTCACCAATTTTCTTAACTGAAACACTACCAAAATAATCAGAAACCATTTCTAAAGTAATCTCTGCATCATCACTAGATAATTGATCCAACATACCTAAAGCATCACGCATTCCACCAGCCGAAATAAGGGCAATTTCTTCCAATGCTTCATCGGTAATCTTAATAGATTCCTCGGTACAAACGTGCTTCAAACGCCCTACAATAGCGGATTTATTTACTGGTTTAAAATCAAATCTCTGACATCTCGATAATATAGTAATTGGTACATCTTGAATATCTGTAGTAGCTAAAATAAACACTACATGTGATGGTGGTTCCTCCAAAGTAAGCAACAATGCATTAAATGCACTAGCTGTAAGCATGTGAACCTCATCAATAATATAAACTTTGAACTTAGAACCTGATGGAACTAACTTCACATTGTTGATAAGTTCTCTAATTTCATCTACTCCATTATTAGAAGCAGCATCTATCTCGATAATATCTGGACTATCCTTAAATGCTAGACAACTAGCACACTCATTACAAGGATTTCCATCAACTGGATGCTCACAATTTAAGGCTTTAGCAAAGATCTTAGCACTACTTGTTTTACCAGTTCCACGTGGTCCAGTAAAGATATATGCATGCGCATGCTTACCAGTACTAATCGCATTTTTAAGCATCGACACAGTATAATCCTGTCCTACTACATTTTCAAAGTCATTAGGTCTATATTTTCTATATAAAACTTTATAGCTCATATCAAAAACCTCCTGTGAATTATTATATCACAAAAAAAGAGGTTTTCACCTCTTATTATCAAAAAAACTTGTTAATAAATCCTTGAAATTTTCTGTATATTTCTCATAATCTTCAATTTTCTTTTTATTAACATCTATACATAACGCAGAATCATTACTTTTTTTAGAAACAAAATAATAAATATTATCCAATCTAGACTCCTTTATAATCATAGAACACATATCACATGGTTCTAAAGAAACAACCATCGAATATCCATCCAATCTCCAGTCTCGAATCTTCTTTTCTGCTTTCAAAACAGCTAAAACTTCTGCATGTCCCAATACATTACAAGACTTTTGTCTATTATTATAAGAACTACTAACGATCTTACCATCTTTATCTAATATAACTGCACTTACTGGTATTTCCCCTTTATTAAAGGCTTTTTTTGCATTTTTTAATAACAAATCAAGAACTTTTTTATCTATATTCATACATATCACCCATAAAAAAAGTGCACACAAATAGGGATTGATGTGGCTGCTACCTTCCGGTCCTGACCAGGTTACAATATACTTGTTGCACGAACATATATTATCAAATATCGATATATTAGTCAATTACAATTTTTAACGTTTCACGTGAAACATGTAAACTCACAACCACTTTATTTCCCCAAAAAAACAATGATCAGCGGGAAATAATTTAACTTAAAAAATTAATTAGTTTTGGGAAATAAAAATAATTCGTTATAAAAATTATTTCCCAAGAAATAACAATCCACAAATATTAAAAGTTCCACGTGAAACATCGATATATAATTTTGTCAATTAAGTTTTAAAATAAAATGTAATTATACACAGATTTTATGTTCCACGTGAAACATTATTTTCCACAACCATTTTTCAACGAATAAAAAAAGGCAAATAAAAAGAATTGAGATTTAGAACTTATCATCATTCTATTTTTCAATTCCAATTTTGTTTGCCAATATACATCAAATTTTCGGCATATCTTAGCCAAAAATCAATGTTTTTGTGTGTCAAAAATTATCGATTTTTGCATAAAATTCTATAAAATGTTTCACGTGAAACTAAATTATCCACAATTAATTTTCAGAATCTTCAACAGCCACAACATTTTGTTCAACATCATTATTTTCTGATTCAGAAATTTCTTTTTCAGCTAACTCTACAATATCAGAATTATCGCTGTTAATAACCTCAGAGTTTTCAACAACTTCTTCAGTTATCTCTTCTTCCTTTTCTTTATCAACTAAACTAATTGTTGCAACTGTATGTTCATCCTTCAAGTTAATCAATCTAACACCTTGAGTTACACGACCTAATACAGAAATTTGATCTAAAGGCATTCTCATAACCATACCAGCATCAGTAATAATAACTATATCAGCATCTGGTCTTGCAATCTTAAACGCTGCAATATCACCATTTTTCTCAGTAATACTTAACGCTTTAACACCTTTTGAACCACGCTTAGTTTCTCTATAATCACGAACAACCGTTTGTTTTCCGTAACCTTTCTTAGTAACAATTAATACAACATCGTCTTCTGACGCAATTTCAGCCCCAATACAAGACGAATCATCTAATTCAATACCTTTTACTCCAGAAGCAGTTCTTCCCATTATACGGACGTCATTTTCATTAAATTTAACCATACGTCCATTACTTGAACCTAATAACACGAAATCATTTCCAGTTGTCTTCTTAACAGCTATCAACTCATCGTCTTCCTTAAGAGTAATACAAATCTTACCACTTTGACGAATATTCTTAAATTCTTCTAAAGAAGTACGTTTAACCAATCCAGATTTAGTAACAAAAATTAAGTTATCCACAACTCCAATTTCATCTTTAGTAACCTTAACAATTGAATTAACCATCTCGCCTTTATCGACTTGAATCAAGTTAACCACAGGTAATCCTTTAGATTGTCTACTAAATTCAGGAATCTCATATCCTCTTAATCTATAAACTTTACCCTTATTAGTAAAGAATAATACATCATCATGAGTTTGAATATTAATCATATGTTCAACAAAATCCTCTTCATTTGTTGCCATACCTTTAATACCAACACCACCACGATTTTGAGACTTAAATGTATCAGATGTAGTTCTCTTAATATAACCTTTATTAGTTAAAGCAATAATAACATCCTCATTTGGTATTAAAGACTCATCTTCAATATAATCAATAGCTGTCATATCAATCTTAGTACGTCTTTCATCACCAAATTTATTCTTAATTTCAGTCATTTCTTCCTTAATAATATTAAGAACTTTCTCTTCACTAGCTAAAATTGAACGTAATTCATCAATTTCTTTCAATAATTCAGCTAATTCGGCTTCAATTTTATCTCTTTCTAATCCAGTTAATCTACGTAGTCTCATATCAAGTATAGCTTGTGCTTGAATTTCAGTCAAGCCAAATCTTGTCATTAATCCACTTAAAGCTTCTTGATCACTTTGAGCAGCACGTATTAACTTAACAACTTCATCAATATTATCTAAAGCAATCTTTAATCCCTCTAAAATATGAGCTCTCTTCTCTGCTTTATCTAAATTAAACTTAGTTCTTCTAATAATAACTTCTTTTTGATAATCAATATATTTTACTAAAATATCTTTTAATCCCAATGTTTTAGGAACACCTTGATCTAACATCAAGAAAATAATTCCATAATTTGTTTGAAATTCAGTATGTTTATAAAGTTGATTTAATACTACTTGAGCATTAGCATCTTTCTTTAATGTAATAGTAATCTTAATACCATTTTTTAAGTCAGTATGATAATCAGTAATACCATCAATAACTTTATTATGTACTAAATCAGCAACTTTATTTTTTAAATCTAAAGTATTAACACCATATGGTACTTCATCAACAATTATATAATGTCTACCATTCTTTTCTTCAATAGTAGCTTTACTTCTAATAGTAATTGATCCACGACCAGTTTCATAAGCTTTTCTAATACCAGAATTACCTAAAATACTAGCTCCAGTTGGAAAATCAGGACCTTTAACAATAGTCATCAACTCATCAAGTTCTATATCAGGATTGTCAATAACTGCTATACATCCATCAATAACTTCACCTAAATTATGAGGTGGAATATTAGTTGCCATACCAACTGCAATACCCATTGTACCATTTACTAAAATATTAGGAAATCTACTTGGTAATATTGCTGGTTCTCTTTCTGAATCATCGAAGTTCGGAACCATATCAACAGTATCCTTGTTGATATCTCTTAATAATTCTAGAGACATCTTAGATAATCTAGACTCAGTATAACGCATCGCTGCTGCACCATAACCTTCGATATTACCAAAGTTACCATGTCCATCAACAAGCATATATCTATAACTAAAGTCTTGTGCCATTCTAACCATTGCTTCGTAAATAGATGAATCACCATGTGGATGGTATTTACCCATTACGTCTCCAACAATTCTAGCACTCTTTTTATGAGGTTTATCAGGTGTATAACCAGATTCATACATTGAATATAATATTCTTCTATGAACAGGCTTTAAACCATCTCTTAAATCAGGTAACGCACGAGCTACAATAACACTCATGGAATAATCTAAGAATGAATCTCTAACCTCTTTAACAATATTATTTTGTTCTAATCTATCCACAACCATTCACCTCCTACGCATCTAAGTTTTGTACAAAGACTGCATTTTCTTCAATAAATTGTCTTCTAGGTTCTACTTCATCACCCATTAATTTAGAGAATACTTCATCAGCAGCTCTTGTATCTTCAACTGTAATTTGTCTTAAAATACGTTTTTCTATATCCATTGTAGTTTCATTTAATTCTTCAGCATCCATCTCTCCTAAACCTTTCATACGTAAGATATCTCTCTTAGTTTCAGGTTTTAAAGTAGCCAAGTATTCATCACGTTCTTTTTCATCAAGAACATATTTAATAGTTTGACCATGTTTAATACAGAATAATGGAGGTTGTGCCGCATATACATGTCCAGCCTCTACAATAGGTTTAAAGAATCTATAGAATAAAGTTAATAACAATACTCTAATATGAGCTCCATCAACATCGGCATCTGTCATAATAATAATTTTATCGTATCTTAACTTAGATAAATCAAAATCATCACCAATACCAGTACCAAATGCAGTAATAATAGTTCTAATTTCTTCATTACCTAGAGCTCTATCTAATCTAGCCTTCTCAACATTCAATATTTTACCTCTTAAAGGAAGTATTGCTTGAGTCATACTATTTCTACCTTTAATAGCAGAACCACCCGCAGAATCTCCCTCGACTAAGAATATTTCACATTCAGAAGGATCTTTACTCTTACAATCTGATAATTTTCCATAGAAGTTAGTTACGTCTAAGTCACCCTTACGACGAGTAAGTTCTCTAGCTTTCTTAGCAGCTAATCTAGCTCTTGAAGCAGTCATAGACTTATCAACAATTATTCTTGCTTGGTCTGGATTTTCTAGTAAGAATCTTTCTAACCCTTCACTAAATACATCATCAGCAATCTTTCTAACTTCAGCATTACCAAGTTTTGTCTTAGTTTGTCCTTCAAATTGTGGATCTGGATGTTTACAAGAAATAATCATTGTAAGACCTTCTCTAACATCCTCTCCAGTAAGAGGATCATCATTTTCTTTTAATATCTTATTACTCTTAGCATAATTATTAATAATTCTTGTTAAAGCACGTTTAACTCCATCTTCATGAGTACCACCCTCATGAGTACTAATATTATTCGTAAAAGAGTATAAATTAGAATTATAATCTTCATTATATTGGAAAGCTACTTCTAAAGAGATATTATCAATATTTCCTTCAACATAAACTACATTCTCATGTAATACTTTCTTATTAGAATTTAACTTTTTAACAAATTCTATAATTCCACCTTCATAATGGAAAATATCACTTTTCTCATCTTCTCTTAAATCTTTAAGAATAATTCTTAACCCTTTATTTAAGAAAGCCAATTCTTCTAATCTAGAAGCTAATGTTTCATAGTTATAAACAGTAGTTTCTTTAAATATTGTTGGATCAGCAGCAAATGTTACAGTAGTACCAGTTCTATCTTTATCACATTCATCAATTATCTTAAGTTCTCCAACAGGATGTCCACCATTTTCAAATCTTTGGAAATAAACATGTCCATCTCTGTATACTCTAACTTCTAACCAACTTGATAATGCATTAACTACAGATGCACCAACACCATGTAATCCACCAGATACTTTGTATCCACCACCACCAAATTTACCACCAGCATGTAGTACAGTAAAAATAGTCTCTATTGTTGATAAACCAGTCTTTTCGTTACGACCAGTTGGCATTCCACGACCATCATCTTTAACTGATATTACATTATTTTTTTCAATAATAACTTCAATATCATCACAATATCCAGCTAAAGCTTCATCTACTGCGTTATCAACAATCTCCCATACAAGATGGTGTAATCCTCTTTCACTAGTAGTACCAATATACATACCAGGACGTTTTCTAACAGCTTCTAAACCTTCTAGAACCTGAATATCACTATCATTATATTCTTCTTTCATAATTTACCTCCCTTACATAACCATCTACTACTTCAAATAATTTACTTTTACCTAAGATATCATCATTTATCTTATCTATTTCTGTAGTAGTTATAAAAGTCTGAATATCATCATTAATTAAATTAAGAATATTATTTATTTTAAACCTATCTAATTCGCTAAATAAGTCATCTAATATCAAAATAGGATAATTACCCCTAAGTTGATAAAAAATCTCTAATTCGGTCAATTTATAGGCAATAATAGCATTTTTCTGTTGTCCTTCTGAACCATAATCCCTAATATTAAAACCTTCCAACTTAAATCTAACATCATCATGATGAACTCCTATCGAAGTTTTACCTAAAATAATATCCCTATTCAAGTTATCCACATACTTCTGTACCATCTTATCTCTATCAAAATTCTTATAATCAGATACATACTCAAGTTTCAAATCAGAAATCCCACAAATACTATTATACAAATCCCCTATTCTACTATTTAACAAATCAATATACTTTCTCCTCGAATTATAAATCTGTTCTCCATAATCAATTAACTTACTAGTAAGTATATTTAAATATTCACTAGAAGAATTAGCATTAATATTAGTAGTTTTCAAATAAGAATTTCTTTGTTTCAACAACTTATTATACATATTCAAATTTTTTAAATAACTATTATTAATCTGTGATATCTCTAAGTTAATAGCTTTTCTTCTTACAGTAGGAGAATCTTTTATAAATCTAAGATCATCAGGATTAAAGAGCACAACACTAATCTGCGATATATAATCACTTAACTTATCAACTTTAGTATTATTAATCTTTACTTTTTTTCCACCATCTTTAATTATCAATTTATATTTATTTGTGTATTTATCCGAAACTTCCCCTTCAATTCGACATACGTCTTTGCTGTTCATAAGTAATATCTTATCCACAGTCCCCCTGAAAGATTTAGTTAAAGCTAATACATAAATACTCTCTACTAAATTAGTCTTTCCAGAACCATTATTACCAAAAATAATATTGTAATTTGGAGAAAAACTAATTTCCATCTTTTCATAATTTCTAAAATTTAATAATTTCAAATGCTGTATTTTCATTTTTTAGCCTCTTTTACGACCGTTATTAAAAAAAAGTGTTTTTTGAGTACTCCTATACCTCCCAATCATTATAACACAAAAAAGCTACTAAAAGTAGCTTTTTCATCAATTTTTATCATTTTTTCTTAAGAATAAAGTATCTTTTAATCTTGAGCATCTATACAGTTGATTATGTATGACTGCCGTTGATACATCGATTAATATTTTTTTACCATTTTTTAACTGAATTATTGTTTTATCCTTAAATTTATCTGGCATATATATATGATTATATGCTAACCAAGCACACATTCCATTTTTAGGTGATAGTGTTGGAAAAAATATTATATCAAATGTTTCTGCAATTATCACTGGTACTTTATGTGTAAAACCAACTAATCTAGATGTCCCAATTTGTCTCCCTTCTAGTGAACTACCAAAGTATTCACAACTTTCTTCTACTATCTTTAATGTTGGCTTGTGGACAACAAATGAGTTATCCACCTCATATACAATAGTATTATTTTCATCTTTTGGAATTAATGCAACCGTATCTTTATTTATTTCATAAGATTCCATTTCAAAACCCTCCCTCTTTCCAAAATTTACCAATCTTATACATCAAGTATTTGTCGAAAAAAGCCACATTCTGTCGATTATTTAAATTTTATGCAAAAAAAAAGAATACTTTCATATTTTCAGTATTCTCTTTTATCAAATTAATATGTTTTTATAGGTAATATTAATTGAATTAATGATTCATCAGTCATTGATTTAATAACTATTGGTTTTACTTCACCATTTAATAGAATTAATATTTCTTCATCTTTCATTGTTTTTAAAGCATCTAACATATATTTAGCACTAAATGAAATATCTATATTAGCATCACTTTGTGTTTCAACATCAAGTTTTTCTTCTACTTTACCAATTTCTGAAGCATATGAATTAATTATCATTTGACTATTTTTAATTCTCATCTTAACAATATTCTTATCTTTACTTTGTGTAAGTAAAGCAGCTCTATCTATAGCACTAAAATAACTATTTAAGTTAGTATTTACTATAATAGCAAAATCATTAGGAATTAAATTAGATGTATTTGGATATGTTCCAGATAATAAATTACTTTGGAATATAATATTTTTATATTTAAATAATACTTTATTGCTAAATACATGCATTTCAACATTTTCTTCATCTTGTATTATTTTATCTAATTCCATTATATTCTTACCAGGAATAACAATATTTATTTCTTCTTCAGAAGGAACATTTAGTTTAATATTTTTCTTAGCTAATCTATAAGAGTCAGTAGCAATACATTCTAATACATCCCCTACTATTTTAAAATTTAAACCAGTAAGTAAAGGTCTTAATTCTTGAGTAGATATAGCGAAAGCAGTTTGACTTATTATAGTTTTAAATGTATTACCATCAACTATAACAGGTTTTTCAACTTCTTCTAATTTTAAACTAGGATATTCTTTTGGATCTAAACAATTTAAATCATATTGTGAATTATCAGAGTAAATTTTTATTTTTAAACCATCCATTAATTCAAAGTTGATTAAATCTGAAGGCATTTTTCTTATAATCTCTAAAATATATTTACTTTGAATAATAATTGATCCAGTTTCTTCAACATTAGTTATTTCTTTTTTTTCAATAAATGCTCTAATTGTTAGTTCACTATCACTAGCTGTAAGAAATAAACCTTCTTCATTTAATTCAAATTTTACACCATTTAATATAGGAATTATATTTTTTGTAGAAATGGCTTTTACTACATTTGATAAGTTTTCTAATAATATATTTTTTCCAATTGTAAATTTCATTCATTTTCCTTCTTTCTTTTTCTTTTTTTATATAAATTATTATTATTATAGTGTGGATAATGTTGATAACTATCACTTTTTCCACATTTTACTGGGCTTTAAGCCCTTTTTTATATGTGGATAAACTCGGATTTACCCACAATTAATTCACAATTTTATAATTTTCCTTTAATTTCATTAATAATTTCTTTAAGTTGACTATTAGTTTTTAAGTCTTCTTCAATTTTGTCTACTGCATGAATTACTGTAGAATGGTCTCTTCCACCAAATTCTAAGCCTATTCTTGGAAAAGATTGGTCAGTTAGCATTCTACAAAGGTACATAGCTACCATTCTTGGATAAACTATGTTAGCACTTCTCTTTTTACCTTTTAGTACTTCAATAGTAAGCTTGTAATAATCTGCTACTGCCTTTTGAATACTGACAATATCATTAGTTACATAAGGATTTTTTGTTATGTAATCTTTTAAAGCTTCATTAACAAATTCTAAGTCGATTTTATCAGGAACAATCATAGCGGTATAAGCTACTAATCTATTAATAGCTCCTTCTAAACTTCTAACGTCAGTATCGCAATTATTAGCGATAAAATCGACAGCTTCATCAGTCATTTTATCAGCAATAGTAAGCTTTTTTATCTTATCTTTTATTATCCTACATCTTAAATCAAAATCAGGAGGATAAATATCTACTGGTAGTCCCCAAGCAAAACGACTGCGAAGCCTTTCTTCAAGTAGTTTTAAGTCTTCTGGAGATCTATCTGAACTAATTATTATTTGCTTATTTCTTCCATGTAAATCATTGAAAGTATGGAAGAATTCTTCTTGTGTTTTTTCAGCTCCAACTAAGTATTGAATATCATCGATAATTAAAACATCAATATTTCTATATTTATTCTTGAAATCATTGGCATAATCTAGGGAATTATCAGTAGTATTTACTATACCAGTATAATCTTTTCTAAAATCATCACTAGTAGTATAAAGTACCTTCAAATCACTATTATTTTCTGTAATATAGTTCCCTATAGCATGCATTAAGTGAGTTTTACCTAACCCACTTTTACCATATATAAATAAAGGATTATATTGTACACCAGGATTTTGAGCAACAGCTAAAGCTGCAGTTCTGGCGAATTTATTAGTATCACCAACTACGAAATTATCGAAATTCAAAGATTTATTTAAGTTGCTATCAAATTTTATATTAGAAGCTTTGTGTATAACTTCAGAGTTTTCCACAACAGTCGAAACCATATTTTCCACTGGCGTACTAATTTCTTCTTCTAACAAGCATTCAAATTCCTTTTCTTCGCCTAAAACAGTGGCAAAAGATTCAGTAATTATATCAAAGTAATTAGATAAAAACATTCTTTTATGTAAAGGCATCGGTACTAATAAATATATTTTATTATCAGTAATATCATGGATCTTAGTGTCAGCAAACCATGTACTAAAAGATACTGGATTAAGTTCTTTCTTTATTATATCTAGAACTTTTACCCAAATATCATCAAAATTCAACTCCATCACCCCACTTCGAACCATTTGTGTACAAATATTTTAACTCATGCTGTGGAAAAATAAAAGCAATAATTTAAAAAAAAATTAATATCCACAATTAATTCACAATTTTACTAACAGGCGAACACTTATAATTAGGGACTTTCCCCTATTTATCCACATTATCCACAATTTTTAAATTAACATGTGCAAAAAGTTATCCACATATCCACAGGTTTTTGTGGATAACTGTAAAATAATAAAAAAAAATTAAGAAAAGTAGATATTTCTTGACTTTTTTCAAATCATAAGCTTATAATAAGAGAGCTTATTTAGATGTGGAGGTGTATTTTATGAAAAGAACTTATCAACCAAATAATAGAAAAAGAGCAAAAAAACATGGTTTCTTTGCTAGAAAAGAAAGCAATGTTCTAAACTCAAGAAGAAAAAAAGGACGTAAAAGAATCGTTGTTAAATAAGCCACTTAACCAAGTGGTTTTTTATGTATTAAAAAAGGGATGACTGGTATGAAACGAATTGAAACAATAAAAGATCAAAAACTTTTTAATAATATAATAAAGAATGGAAAGTTCAAAAAGAACAATTTTTTCGTTATATATAATATAAAGAAAGAAGAACCAACAATTAACTATGGAATTGCTATCGGAAAAAAGGTAGGAAAAGCATTCCTTAGAAATAAATTGAAAAGACAAACAAGAGCAATAATAGATAATCACAGAAATTTATTTAAAAATGGTCATAATTATATTATAATGATTAGAAAGAGCTGCGCTGGTACCGATTATCACGTACTAGAAAAAGCTTTAGTAGAATTATTAGAAAATTAAAGGTGAGAACGTGAAGAAAAAAACAAAAATTTTTATTATTCTTCTTTTATTTATGCTTTGCACAGGTTGCACAGAGCAAATAAAAGATGGAAAAGAAGTAGTAACAAACAAGGAAACTGGTCAAACATTAACATCAAATATCTTATGTAAACCTGAAGATGAACAGTTACTAGAAACTTATGAACAATATAATGATAAATTAGAAGTTAAATTAGAAGATTTACCAACTTGTAAGCAATATAATCCAACTAAAATAGAATATAAGAGCTTATGGGAAACTATATTTGTTAAACCATTAGCTTGGATAATCTTAAAACTTGGATATCTTGTTAAAAACATGGGTGTATCAGTAATTATAATTGGGTTGTTGATAAGATTGATTATGATGCCACTTCAAATTAAAACAGTAAAACAATCTGAAAATATGAAAAAAGCACAACCAGAAATTGCTAGAATAGAAAGAAAATATAAAGATAAAACAGATAATGATTCATTGATGATGAAAAGTCAAGAAACTATGTTAGTTTATAAAAAATATAACATAAATCCAGTGGGTGGATGTCTTGGAGCATTTATTCAATTACCTTTATTCTTTGCTTTCTTAGAAGCAATTAATAGAGTACCAGCCATTTTTGAAGGATCATTCTTAGGAATGAACTTAGGCATGACTCCAACAGCAGGAATATCACATCAAAATTACATTTATATAATTTTAATAGTATTAATTATTTTATCTACATTCTTATCATTTAAGAATTCAATGGGAAATAATCAAAATCAACCACCAGAGATGGCACAACAAATGAAATACATGTTTATATTTATGATAATTATGGTATCATTTGCATCATTAAGTTTACCAACAGCTATTGCATTATACTGGATAGTAACTAACTTATTTGCAGTAATACAAAATTATATAATAAAGAAGATAATTGAAAAGAGGATTTAAAATGAAGTTAGAAGTATTTGAAGGTAAAACAACAGAAGAAGCTAAAGAAAAAGCTTTAGAAGCTTTAAATGTTAGTGAAAAAGAAATGTTTTGTAAAGAAGAAGAAATAAAAGGGAAATTATTTAAAGCTACAACTTATAAATGTAGCGCTATTAAGATATCTGATATTGCAGACTTCTTAAAAGAAAAGCTTTCAGAATTATTAGAAAATATGGGAATAGAAAGCCAATTTGAAACAAGCGTTAGAGATGAACAAATCAACATCAAAATGTATTCAGATAAAAATAATATTCTAATCGGCAAGAACGGACAAACACTAATGGCTATTCAAACTGTTTTAAGACAAATGGTTCATAACGAAATTGGAATGTATCCTTATATTTTATTAGATGTAGAAAATTACAAAGAAAAGAAAATAGGCAACTTAGAAAGAACAGCAAAGAGAATTGCTAAAGAAGTTCAAAAAACAAAAATTGATGTTAGCTTAGACAATATGAATTCTTATGAAAGAAGAATAATTCATAATGCATTAACTAAATTCAAAAATATCTCAACTACTAGTGAAGGTGAAGAACCTAACAGACACATAGTAATCAGATATGTAGAAACTGAAGAAGAATAAAAAATTCTTCTTTTTTTTATTTCCCGGGAAATAATTTTGATATAATATAAACGTAATAAAAATATTTCCCATATAGGGAAATTGTGCTATAATACGTGCCAAAAGGAGTGAAGGCAATGAATGATACTATATGTGCAATAGCAACTAGCCAAGGTGTTGGAGCCATAGCAATCATTAGAGTGAGTGGCGAAGAGGCTGTGGATATCGTTGCAAAAATATTTAAAGGAAAAGATTTAAGAACAGTTGATTCTCATACAATCAACTATGGAAATATTGTCGATAAGTCGGGAAATATTATAGATGAAGTTCTAGTATCAGTAATGCTAGCTCCTCGTACATTTACTGCCGAAAATACAGTAGAAATAAATACTCATGGAGGAATCGCATCTACAAACAAAGTATTAGAACTATTACTAACTAGCGGATGCCGTCTAGCTGAACCAGGTGAATTTACTAAACGAGCTTTCTTAAATGGTAGAATAGATCTACTAGAAGCCGAAGCAGTAATGGACATGATAAATGCTAAAACAAATACTCAAAGAGAGCTAGCAGTAAATCAAATAACTGGTAAAGTATCAGGACTTATCAACGAATTAAGAGACGATATGGTCCAAATAATATCTAATATCAACGTAAATATCGATTATCCAGAATACGACGATGTAGATATAATGACTGATGAAATCTTAATTCCAAAAGTAACTAAACTAAAAAACAAAATAGAAAAGATACTTAACGAATCAAGAAATGGCCGTATTATAAAAGATGGAATTAAGACATCTATAATAGGAAAACCTAATGTAGGTAAAAGTAGCTTACTAAACGCTTTACTAGAAGAAGATAAAGCTATCGTAACAGATATCGCTGGTACTACAAGAGACATCGTTGAAGGTCAAATAAGTATCAACGGAATCTTACTAAATATGATAGATACTGCTGGTATTAGAGAAACAGAAGACAAAATAGAAGCAATCGGTGTAGAAAAAAGTATCAGAATGATGAATGAATCTGATTTAATTCTATTTGTATTAAATAATAATGAACCATTAACAGATGATATTCGTACTTTATTAGAACAACTAGAAGGTAAAAACTACATAATTATAATAAATAAAAATGATTTAGAAAGAAAATTAGATTTAACTGGATTAAATGTTGATAACTCAAATATTATCAACATGAGTATTCTAAATAATCAAGGAATCGACGAATTAAAAGCAAAAATCGTTGAATTATTTAATATTTCCCAAATAGAAACTAGTGATCCAACATACTTAAGTAATACAAGAAGTATAAGTATTCTAGAAAGTTGCTTAGAATCTATAAAAGAAGTAGAAATAGGTTTGGGAAATAATGCCCCAATAGATATGATAGAACTAGATATCAAAGATATATGGGAAAAACTAGGTACTATAAATGGTACTACATATGAAGAAGAATTATTAGACGAAATGTTTAGTAGATTTTGTCTTGGGAAATAAAAGGAAGTGTTGAAAACTATGTATGATGTAATAGTAGTAGGAGGAGGTCATGCAGGTTGCGAAGCAGCCCATGCATGTGCCAAAAAAGGTCATAAGACTCTCTTAATGACAAGTAATATTAAAAACATCGCTGATATGCCATGCAATCCCCATATCGGTGGAAGTGCTAAAGGTATAGTAGTACGTGAAATAGATGCTCTAGGTGGAGTAATGGGTAAAGTAGCTGATAAAACACATCTTCAAATCAAGATGCTAAACAGTGCCAAAGGTCCAGCAGTTCAATCCCTAAGAGCTCAAGGTGATAAAATAACTTATCCAAAAGAAATGCTTGATACTTTAAACTCACTACCTAACTTAGAAATAAAAGAAGGTATGGTAGAAGATTTAATTGTGGAAAATAGCCGAGTAAAAGGAATTGTTTTAGAAGATGGAACAAAAATAGAATCTAAGATAACAATCCTTACAACAGGTACTTACTTAAAAGCTGATATTCTTGTGGGAAATACACGTACTAGAAAAGGACCACATGATGAAAGACCTTCAAACCTCCTAAGTGATAAATTAAAAGAATATGGTTTCAAAGTAATCAGACTTAAAACAGGAACTCCTCAAAGAATAGATAGAAAATCAATAGATTTCTCTAAAACTAAACTTGAACCAGGAGACGATAAATACTATACATTCAGTTATGACCTAGAACCTTGCTATAAAATAGAAGAACAAGAACCATGTTACTTAACTTATACAACAGAAGAAACTCATAAAATAATTAGAGATAACTTAAACAAATCAAGTATGTATGGAGCTCTAGATGATATCGAAGGTATTGGTCCAAGATACTGTCCTTCAATCGAAGACAAAGTAGTAAGATTCTCTGATAAAGAAAGACATCAATTATTTATAGAACCAGAAAGTCGTTACTATGACGATATGTATCTTCAAGGATTCTCAACATCAATGCCTCCTGAAGTACAAGAACAAATGGTTCATAGTTTACCAGGATTTGAAAATGCTAAAATATTAAAATATGGATATGCTATCGAATACGATGCAATCTATCCAACACAACTACATGCTAGCTTAGAAACTAAAGTACTAGAAAATCTATTTACAGCAGGCCAAATAAATGGAACAAGTGGTTACGAAGAAGCTGCTTGCCAAGGTCTAATGGCTGGTATTAATGCATGTCTTAAATTAGAAGGAAAAGACCCACTAGTTCTAAAACGTTCAGATGCTTACATCGGTGTTCTAATAGATGATTTAATTACTAAAGGAATCAGAGATCCTTATAGATTATTAACAAGTCGTGCTGAATTTAGATTATTACTTCGTAGTGATAACGCCGACTTACGTCTAAGAAGAAAAGGGTACGAAGTAGGATTAATATCAGAAGAACAAATTACTAGATTAAACAAAAAAGAAGAAGAAATAGCATCTCTTCTTGAATATATGAAACAAACTAAACTAAAAGTAACAGATACAGTAAGAAAAGCTTTCGAAGACAATAACTACCAAGTACCAACTGCATCCCTAAGCTTAGAACAACTAGTAAAAAGACCAGAACTTAATATGGAATTTCTAAGTAATTTAATAGAAATACCTTATAGTAAAGAAATTCAAGACCAAGCAGAAATAAATCTAAAATACGAAGGATATATTGCTAAAGCATACAAAGAAGCAGAAAAAATGCTAAAACTAGAGAAAAAACAAATACCGGCTGACATCGACTATGACAAAGTAAATAACATAGCTAGCGAAGCTCGTCAAAAACTAAAAGAAGTAAGACCAACTACAATAGCTCAAGCTATTCGTATTAGTGGAGTAAACCCAGCAGATATCTCAATATTATCTGTATACTTAAAAAAGGAATATGGTAAAGATGAATAAACAAGAATTTATAACTAAAGTAGGAGAACTAGGTATCAACCTAACAGAAGAACAACTAACTCAACTAGATACATACTGTAAATTTCTTCTAGAATATAACTCACATACTAACTTAACAGCTATCAAAGAAGAAGACCAAGTATACCTAAAACACTTCTACGATTCACTAACATTCATCAAAGCAATCGACGTAACAAAACACACTAACTTACTTGATATCGGAACAGGTGCTGGCTTCCCAGGAATGGTCCTTAAAATAGTATTTCCCAACTTAGAAGTAACACTTCTAGATTCAAACAACAAAAAAATTAACTTTTTAAAAGAACTAACTATGAAACTAGGACTTACTAAAGTAAACTTCTATCATGGAAGAGCAGAAGAATTCTGCGCAAAAAATAGAGAATCATTCGATATCGTAACAGCAAGAGCAGTAACAAATATGACTGCCTTAACAGAATTATGTCTACCACTAGTAAAAATAAATGGTTATTTTATAGCTCTAAAAGGGTCTAATCAAGAAGAACTAAACGACTCACTATATGCTATTGAAAAACTAGGTGGAGTAGTGGAAGAAACAATAAATTTTGAACTTCCATACGAAGCTGGAGAACGTAATATACTAAGAATTTTGAAACAAAAAAATACTCCAAAAGAGTATCCAAGACGATATGAAAAAATAGTTAAGAACCCATTGAAATTAAGTGGGAAATAATGTATTATTAATAATAGAGAAGACTAATAAAAAGGGGCTGATCTAAATGAATTTAGAAACAGGAGTACTACAAGTACATATAGAGGATATTATTCCTAATAGGTTCCAACCTAGATTAACATTTGATGAACAAGGATTAAAAGAATTATCTGATTCGATAAGAGAACATGGAATAATTCAACCCCTTGTGTTAAGAAAATTAGGAGATAAATACGAAATAATTGCTGGAGAACGTCGTTACAAAGCTGCTCAAATAGCAGGACTTACTACAGTACCAGCAGTTATCGCTAATATAGATGATAATAAATCTGCTGAAGTAGCATTAGTAGAAAATGTTCAAAGAAGAGATTTAACTGCTATAGAAGAAGCTCGCTCTTACAAGAACTTACTTGATAAAGGCTACCTAACTCAAGAACAACTAGCTAAACGTATGGGACTTTCTCAACCAGCTATCGCTAATAAATTAAGACTACTTAACTTAGATGAAGAAGTTCAACAAGCACTTCTAGAAGAAAGAATTTCAGAAAGACATGCTAGAACTTTATTATCACTACAAGATAAAGCAGCACAAAGAGAATGGCTACATAGAATAATCAATGAAAGATTAACAGTCCGTCAATTAGATTTAGAATTGAAGAAAATAAAATCAGTTTCTGATAACGATGACATTATTGTTGTCGGAGGTGAAGAAGAAACAGGTGGCGAAGTACCATTGGTTTCAGGTATTCCTAGTTTAGAAGAAATCAAAGCTAATGCTGTTGATATTTCTGAATTAAATAAACCAACTAATAAACCATTAGTTGATACAACTACAATGGAACTACTTGAAATGTTAGAACCAACACCAGTATCTGAAATGAAAGAATCAACTTCATTATTTAACCAACCAATAGTTAATGATGGAAATGCTTTCACAACAGCTACTACAATACCAGAATTCAATATCGCAACACCTAATTCTTCAAGTACATTCGTACCAGCTGAAAATTTAGTAAATAACAATAATGATGCAAGTAAATTCTTTAGTTTTGATAATGCTGAAGAACCAAAACAAGCACCAGTATTTACAGCACCAGCAGGTATGACTACAAACACAAATGGTTTAGAAATATTTGATGCTCCAAATGAAAATAATTCATTTGTAACTTCTCCAAAAGTAGAAGAAAAACCAGACTTGATGAATCCAAATCCAAGTCCAGCTCAAAGTTTCCAACCAGTTAACAACGCATTAAATACTGAATTCGAATTAAATCCTAACAATAAATTCTTTACTCCAGCATCTGAACATGCTCAAGAAGTAACATTAGAAATGCAAAAAGATAAAATTGTTGATCCGATGATGGCTGTTGAAAAATTACAACCTGGATATAAAGAAACTCCAGCAGGAACTCCAAGAATGGAATTAAAAGATGCTATTGCAAATATTCGTTCTTGCATTGAAGACTTAGGTACAAAAGGATTCTTTATTGATGTAGAAGAAATAGATTTTGATTCAAATTATCAAATTACTATGAGAATTTACAAAGATTAATAAAAACGACTATTCAGTCGTTTTTTCTTTATATACAAACTCAGTATCTTGATTATTATACTCACTACCATTTACATAATAAAAAATGGTAGTTTTTTCTTGCTCATCAGTAACTTCTCCAGTAATAGCATTCAAAGGTACTCCAACCACATTATTTGGCATCTCGTACCATTCTTTATCTATATTAAGACCTTCTACAGTATCTACCCAAATATTCTTTGAAATAGTACCATCCTTAACTTCTAGTTCACTATTATCATCATATCCGTTCCATACCATCATTAAAATATTAGAATTGTAACCAACCATCCAACAATCTGTTCCTGAAGAACCAGTCTTTATCGCATACTTATTAGATATTTTCGAAGCAACACTCATTACAGTAGGAGTATTATAATCAATAAAAGCTGAATTATAAGTTGATGTCATCATTTCATTAAGAATATATGTATAAGATTCATTTAAAACTAACTCATCCTCATAATCCTTCTTATATAAAACATTCCCATCCATATCTTCAATTCTTTCAATAAACGTAATATCTCTTTTATAGCCACCACTAGCTAATGTTGTATAACCTCTAGCAAAATCTATCATCGAAAGTTCATCTGTTCCTAAAGCTAACGAAGGCAATGGTTCTAATTTTTCTTGAATTCCCATTCTACTGGCGATATTAACTAATGTCTCTTCTCCCAAGAATAAATGTGTCTTTACAGCATAAATATTATCAGAATAAGCCAAAGCTGCTGCCATAGTTATATTCTTATTACCATATTTATCGTTATAATTAGCAGGTGAATAACTTTGATTAGTAGAAAACATAAAAGTAGTAGGTTCAGATAAAAAAGTAGAACTAGATACCATTCCATTTTCTAAAGCAGCATAATATAAGAAAGGTTTAATAGCAGAACCAACTTGTCTTTTAGAACTAATAGCTCGATTATACTGACTTAACGCATAATCAACACCACCAGTTAAAGCCATAACTCCTCCAGTATTAGGATTAATTATAATACTAGCAACTTGCATTTTTGATTTATCCATATACTCAAGAATATTCTTTTCCATTAAACTTTGTGCTTCTAAATTTAAAGAAGTATATATTTTTATTCCTCCTGATTCAATCAAAGAATCAGGTATCTCATCCAGACTTTCTAACTCATTATAAACAGCATCTTGATAATACATTAACATATTTAAATCAGTATCACTTCTTTTACCATATATCTCTATTTTATTAACAAATAAACTATCATATGTAGTTTGATCTATCTCTTCATTATTTAACATTACTTTAGCAATAACTTTAGCTCTCTTAATACTAGCATCATAATCAGTAACAGGATTATATTTATTAGGAGCTTTAGGTATTCCAGCTAAGATAATAGATTCTTCTAAGTTTAATTCACTAGCACTCTTATTAAAATAAAATTGACTAGCATTTTCTATACCATAATTACCTTGTCCAAAATTTATTGTATTTAAATATCCTTCTAGTATCTCATCTTTACTATATTGTACTTCTAAACGTAATGTCAAAAAAGCTTCTTCAATCTTTCGTTGCCACGTCTTATCAAAATCTAAATACATATTCTTTATATATTGTTGACTTATTGTCGAAGCACCTTGTACTATCGAACCACTTCTTATATTGGTATACATTGCTTTAGCGATTCTTAGATAATCAAATCCATGATGTTTATAAAAATTTTTATCTTCAGTAGCCAAAACTGCCTTAATTAAATTAGGAGATATCTCATCTAAAGATACCCACTCATTATTTCCCGAACCCTGATAAACAAGATTTTCTTTATCGTCATAAATATAAAATTGATTAGCATTTTTAATATCTAATTCAGGACTAAAATAAGCATAAGTATATAAACCTATAATAGTAATAATTCCAACTATACATAAAAGTATAAACAACTTAATTAATCTTTTTAGTAATTTCATATTCACACCCATTACTTAGTATTAAATAAAATTATTAAAATATAAGTGCAAACTTATAATTATTATGTTATAATCACAAACAAAAAGGGACACGATACTATGAAAAAGTTAATTAGTTTAAATTTATTCAAAGAACGTCGGCTAGAACAAGAATATAAAGATATTAAAGCTATCGAAAAAGATAACGAATATATCTTCTCTTTAGATGGGATAAAAACAGTATTAAGCCCAACTCGGTTTGTTAGAGAAACCAATGAATATAAATTTTCATTAGATATTAAAGAAAGGAAATGTTTATACTTACTTAAAACTCAAAATATGTCTTTTGATATCGAAGTAGAAAAAGTTATGTATAAAAAAGAAAAAAATAATATAATATTAGAGTATAAAATATCTAGTGATGAAGAAACTTTTAAAATAGAAATTAATATAAAGGATGATATAAATGAGTAGTTTTATTGAAAAACAAGAAGAATATATAAAAAATAAAATAAAAGAATGTGGTTATGAAGTAGAAGAAGTAGTTCTTAATGTATCTTCAAGACCAGAATTTGGTGACTATCAATATAATGGAGCTATGGCAATGGCTAAAGCTTATGGTAAGAATCCAAGAGAAATAGCTACTGAAATAGTAGAAAGTATAAAAAAAGATAACAAGTATCAAGATATCAATATTGCTGGTCCAGGTTTTATCAATATTACTTTTAGTGATAAAGAATTAATTGAACATGTTAATGAATTAAAAGATAATATAAATTTAAATTATGAAAATGATAATCCTAAAACAATCTTTATGGATTACGGAGGAGCTAACGTAGCTAAAGCTCTTCATGTAGGACATTTAAGAAGTGCTAATATCGGAGAAGCTCTAAAAAGACTAGCATCATCTCTAGGTAATAAAACAATAGCTGATGCACACTTAGGAGACTGGGGTAGACCAATTGGTCTAGTTATGACTGAATTAAAACATAGACATCCAGAACTTCCTTATTTTGATGAAAATTTCGAAGGAACTTATCCAGAAGAATCTCCAGTTACTAATGATGACTTAATGGAAATATATCCATATGCTAGTACAAAAGCTAAAGAAGACGAAGTTTATATGGAAGAAGCTAGAGAAATCACAGCTAAATTCCAAGACGGAGATAAAGGTTTAATGGCTTTATGGCATCACATCATGAATGTCTCAAAAGCTGATATCAAAAGAATCTATGACAGACTAAATACAACATTCGAAGTATGGGAAGGTGAATCAGATGGTAACCAATATATCCCAGAAATGCTAGAATACTTAGAATCTAAAAATATGGTTGAAGAATCTCAAGGAGCAAGAATCATCGAAGTAAAAGAAGAAAACGATGATCATGAAGTTCCACCATTATTACTAGTTAAATCAAATGGTTCAGCTTCATATGAAACAACAGACCTAGCTTGTATTTGGGAAAGAATGAAATTATTCAACCCAGATGAAATTTGGTATCTAACAGATGCAAGACAAGCACTTCATTTTGAACAAGTATTTAGAGCTGCAAAGAAGTCTGAAATAGTTAAAGAAGATACTAAATTAGAATTCGTTCCATTTGGTACTATGAATGGTGCTGATGGAAAACCATTTAAAACTAGAGATGGTGGAGTAATGACTCTAGAAGCATTACTTGACTTAGCTAAAGTAGAATGTGAAAAGAAAATACTACCTAATATCGTAGGAGAAGAAAGAGACGAAATAGCTGATAAAGTATCAGTAGCAGCAGTTAAATATGCAGACCTAATTCCATATAGATTAACTGACTACAACTTCGACCCTATCAAATTTAGTGATTTACAAGGCAAAACAGGCCCATATTTGTTATATTCGACAATTAGAATGAAATCACTACTAAAAAAGGCAGAAGAAGCTAAAATTGACTTTAAAGACTATAGTATAATAAATAGTAAAATAGATAGAGATGTTATTATATGTTTACTAAACTTAAGAAGCGTACTTACTAAATCAATAAACGTAAAATCACTAAATGACATAGCAGAACACTTATATAAAATAACTAACTTATATAATAACTTCTATTCAAATAATCATGTATTAACAGAAGAAAATAAAACACTTCAAGAGTCGTGGTTAGTCCTAACAAAAGTAATATATGATAACAATTTAAAACTATTGAATATACTAGGTATAGAAGTACCAGAAAAAATGTAAATTTTAAAATTTTTAAAAATTTAAAATTTACTATTGCCATATATAAAAAATTATGTATAATGGTGTCTAGTGAATTATTTTGGAGGCCATTAAAATGAAATTAAAAGATTTAACTCAAGCAGAATTAGAAGCAATGTCATATGATGACATAGCAGAATTAGTATTAAAAGAAGAAAATCGTCAAATGAAGATAAATGAATTATTCAAAGCAGTTTGTGATTTATTAGGATTATCAGAAGACGAATTTATAGATAAATTACCAGCATTCTTTGATGTATTATCAACAGATCAAAGATTCTTAATGGTAGAAAACGGACTTTGGGATTTAAAATCTAAACACTCTGTAAAAGTAGTAGTAGATAACGAAGAAGAGGAAGAAGACATCGAAGAAGATTTAGATTTAGAAGACTTAGAAGAAGAACAACCTGAAGAAGAAGATATCTTCACAGATGACAACGATGACGACGATTTAACAGACGACGATGACGATCTAAAAGACTTAGTAATAATTGATGAAGATGAAGAACAAATGGTATAAATCATTTGTTTTTTACTTTTAACTAACTTGTGATATAATACAAAACGAAAGGCGTGAAACTATGTTTGAAAGACTAGAAGCTATTAAAGTAAGATATGAACAATTAACTGAAGAACTTTCTAAACCAGAAGTATTAGGAGATTATAATCAGTTAAAAAAATTATCAAAAGAACAAAAAGATTTAGAAGAAACTTATGTTAAGTATAAAGAATATCAAAGAGTAATTAATAATATTGAAGAAGCTAAAATGCTATTAGATGATCCAGAAATGGGTGAAATGGCTAAATTAGAATTAGAAGAAGCAACTTCTAAGAAAGATTCTTTAATAAGTGAATTAGAAATCCTACTTATTCCAAAAGATGAAAATGATGATAAAGATATCATTATGGAAATAAGAGGAGCAGCTGGAGGAGATGAAGCAAATATCTTTGCTGGCGATCTATTCAGAATGTACTCTCGTTATGCAGACAAAGTAGGATGGAAAATTGAAGTAATCAACTCAGAAGCAGGTACAGCAGGAGGTTTCTCTCAAATAGAAGCTAAAATCAAAGGAGAAAACGTATATTCTAAATTAAAATACGAATCAGGTTCACACAGAGTACAAAGAATCCCTGTAACTGAATCTAACGGTCGTATCCAAACATCAACTGCTACAGTACTTATAATGCCTGAAGTAGAAGATGTTGAAATCGAAATAAATCCTAATGATTTAAGAATCGATACTTTCTGTGCAACAGGACACGGAGGACAAGGTGTTAATACAACTCCATCAGCAGTGCGTATTACTCACTTACCAACAAATACTGTTGTTACATGTCAAAATGAACGAAGCCAAATTCAAAATAAAGCTCAAGCAATGGAAGTATTAAAAGCTCGTCTTTACCAAGCTGCTCAAGAAGCTCAAGACGCTGCAGTAGGTAGTGAAAGAAAAAGTAAAATCGGTACTGGAGACAGATCTGAAAAAATCAGAACATATAATTATCCACAAAACCGTGTTACTGACCATCGTATTGGTTTTACTACTAATACATTAGATAGAGTAATGGACGGAGCAATCGATGACATCATCGAAGCTTTAATAACTGAAGACCTACAAAGAAAATTAAAAGGTGAATAATAGATAAATTTGCACTTTAATAAATATCATCATATAATACCTCTCGCAAAGGGGAATTTATATGAGAGATTTAATGAGAAATATAGTTAATAGTGAAGTAGTCCAAGAACTACTAGAAGAAGTAAGAGAAGAAAAAATGGTTACTCCAGCTAAGTACGAAGAAATATGTACTTTAATTCAAGAAAGAATTAATAGTAACTTAGAAGTATTACTATTAGATCCATATGAAGTAGCTGCTCTAGTAGAAGAAGCAATTATGATTTATTCAACTATGAAAAATGGTACAAACTTCCATGTATTATCTACAGAGACAAGTGTTGATTTAGCTTTTTCTAAATTAGTAGAATCAGACGATAAAGAACAAACATTAATGTAATATAAAAACTAATTCTGATGAATTAGTTTTTTTAGAAAGAAGAATTAATATGAATGAACTAGAATATTTAAAAAAATATCTTCACCCTGAAGATAATCTTGAAGAAGCTATCAAAAGATTAGAAAAGGGTGAACCAGTCCAATATATAGTAGGAGACGTTAACTTCTATGGAAACATCATAAAAGTAAACAAAAATGTCCTAATACCTCGCAGAGAAACAGAAGAACTAGTAGAAAAGACTTTAGAAAAAATAAAAAAATTATTTCCCAAAGAAGATATAAATATCTTAGATATCGGTACAGGTAGCGGATGTATACCAATAACTATAAAGAAATTTCTACCTACTAGTAACATCTCTGCTGTAGATATTTCCCAAGATGCCCTAAAAATAGCTGTTGATAACTCTAAACTTAATAACACAGACATAAACTTCATTCACAGTAATCTCTTCGAAAATGTATCTGGGAAATATCACTGCCTAATCAGCAATCCCCCATATATAAAAGAAAACGAAGAAATAATGGACATTGTTAAAAACAATGAACCCCATTTAGCATTATATGCTCCTAACGATGGACTATACTTCTATGAAGAAATCCTAAAACAAGCATCTAACTACCTAGAAGAAAAATTTATAATAGCTTTCGAAATAGGAGAAACACAAGGAAAAGACATCTGTAATATAGCAAAAAATTATTTCCCAAACGCAAAAATAGTTCTAGAACAAGACCTTCAACACCTAGATAGATTCGTATTTATAACAACTGAATAAATAAAATAGAAATCGCCCAATATTAAATTAGGTGATTTTTTAATGAAAAAAATAATATACATAATGTTGATAATTATAGTAATGTGCTTGTGGATAACTAAAGAAAAAAATATTTTAATACCAGAAGAAAGTATTAGATTTAGAATTATCGCCAATAGTAATGATAACATCGATCAAAGCACAAAAACGCTAATAAAAAAAGACTTAGAAAAAAACGTATTTGAACTAATTCAAGACTCAAAATCAATTGAAGAGACTAGGGAAATAATAAAAAATAATGAACAAGTAATAAAAGATACAATTGATAAATATAATGTACCATATAGTATTAATTATGGACAAAATTATTTCCCAGAAAAAAATTACAAAGGAATTACATATGAAGAAGGCACCTATGAATCACTAGTAGTAACACTAGGAACAGGTGCGGGAAATAATTGGTGGTGCGTAATGTATCCGCCGTTATGTCTTCTAGAATCTAATGCCGAAAAATACGACGATGTAGAATATAAATCCTATTTTAAAGAAATTATTTCCCAATTAACATCTTAAATGTCAACAAGCTACTTTCAAATTGACAAACACCCTAATAAATCATATATTAAAACTGAGAAGAAATATTCGTATAGAAGTATGAGAGTGATAATATGAAACAACTAATAATTAATGGACAACAAGAATTAACGGGCGAAATAAAAATTAGTGGAGCAAAAAATAGTGTTGTTGCACTTATTCCAGCAGCAATTCTTTCTGATGAAGAAGTAACACTATACAATGTTCCAAACATTTCTGATACTAATGCATTAATCGATATAATTGAGCTATTAAATGGAAAAGTAGATTATAAAGATGAAGTTATGAAAATAGACACTCATAATATCGAAAATAAAGTAGTACCAGAAAACTTAAGTAAAAAACTAAGAGCATCTTACTATTTTATGGGTGCTTTACTAGCTAAATTTCATTATGCTGAAATTTATTTCCCAGGCGGATGTAACATAGGTTCAAGACCAATTGATTTCCATATCAATGGTTTTAAAAAACTAGGTGCCGAAGTTACAATAGAAGGTAATAAATATATCTTTAAAGCAGATAAACTAAAAGGTGCAAGAATCTATTTAGACTTTGCTTCAGTAGGAGCAACAATTAATATTATGTTAGCTGCTGTTAAAGCCGAAGGAACAACATATATTTCAAATGCTGCTAAAGAACCAGAAATCGTTAATATAGCCAGCTTATTAAACAATATGGGAGCTAAAATAACAGGTGCTGGTACTAGTGAAATAAAAATTGAAGGTGTTGAAAAACTAGGTAAAGGAGTTATTGATGTAATTCCAGACAGAATAGAAGCTGGAACATATACAATAATAGGAGCTCTTCTTGGAAAGAATCTTAAAATATCTGGTATCATCGAAGATCATATAGATGCTTTACTATCTAAATTAAAAGAAATGGGCGTAGCTATTGAAGTAGATAACAACTCTTTAATAATAAGCAAACCAAAAGAATACAAACCAATTAATGTAAAAACTTTAGTATTCCCTGGATTTGCAACTGACTTAGGTCAACCAATGAGTGTATTACTTACTCAAGCAAATGGAATGTCTATTTTTGAAGAAACAATCTATGAAAATAGAATGGGTCATGTAAAATATCTTCAAAAAATGGGTGCAAACATTAGAGTTAACGACCGTACAGCTATTATCGTTGGTCCAACACCATTAAAAGGTGAAGAAGTAACAGCAACTGACTTAAGAGCAGGAGCAGCAATGGTTATAGCTGGACTTATAGCTAAAGGAACAACAATTGTAAATGAAATAGATCACATCCTTCGTGGATATGAAAATATAGTTGAAAAACTAACAAATGTCGGAGCCGACATAACTATTAAAGAAACTGAGGAATAAAATGGAAAAGAAGTATTATCCATGGGATAATGGAGCTGTACCACAATTAAAAGGTGGTCTAACAGAACAAGAAATCATTTCATCAGAAAATACTGCAATTGGAATCTTTACATTTCAAAGATTAAAAATCCAAGTATTAGAGTATTTAGAGGAAAATAATATTCCTTATACACAAGTAGTTTTTTCTCCTTACTTTGAACCGCTAATTAGTGAAGACAATGTAAGAAGTTATCCTTCTGATGGAGAAACAACATATAATTGGGCTTATCATCTAAATATGATAAATGAATACATGTCTTTAGACTTAACTTGTGTCGCTGTTATCAATGGTGACGATGAAGAACTGCTATATTTAAAAGAACATGATTACTTTGGTTTAAATCTATCTCCAATAATAGTAAGATATAGTTTATTTATGAAACTATTAGAAAAAATGGATATTGTAAGTCATACTTTACCTTTAACATTTGGAGATTATAAAAAAAGATATATCAAGGAAGCTACAAAAGAACTTGGAGAAGGTCCATTCGTTACAGATATTGTAATAGCAGAGAAAGCTAAAATAAAAAAGTAATAAATAGCACAAAATTACATATAATACAATATGTAATTTTTTTTGTTACACAAATTTGACAAAGAATAAAATATTTGATAAAATGCTATACATGTTGTGGTGCATTATCCTAGTCACAAACATTATTTGAAGGTGGGCCTAAAAATCTACCAATTGTGCTTAATGACACTTTGTATATCTGCTTGTCTCGCCCAGATTCGGGTGGATATATGATTTAAGATTTAAGGATATACTATAATGGCATATAGTTATAATACTTCCTTTTATCCCGTCAGTGGTAAAGATAAAGAAGCGCATGTCGTGAGTGGTTATGTGGGATAGAAATTGAAAACATAATTGCAAAAGCGAATAAGAATAGTCACTTTGTGTTAGAGAAATTCTCTAGGGTGTACATATTATAAGGTTTGAAGTGCGGACTAAGTGGTAATCGAGTAATCGAACTGGTAACATTCGATTAGTTCCTTCAAAGAGAAATCGCCAAAGAGTAATCGATGGTAGGAATTAGAGAAATTCAACTCGACCAAAGCCGTAAAATTAATTTATAATATACCATACATTTTTTTTTGAAAAAAATTAATAAGGAGTTATGAAAATGAAAAAAAATACTAACACAAAATGGTTAGTTACAGTTTTTTTATTAGCATTCATTTTATCTGTTGTCTTCAGTGGTATTTCCACTATAATGGCAAATTCATTTCCAACAATCATATTAGCGTTAATTATAGTTATAGTTATTATAATAGGTATAATTTTCGATATGATAGGTGTTGCTGTATTAACCAGTAAAGAAGCTAACTTACATGCTAAAGCAGCTAAAAAGATGAAAGGTGCTAAAGAAGCAATTTCATTATTAAAAAATTCTACTAAGGTAGCATCAGTATGTAATGACGTTATCGGAGATATTTGTGGTATTGTTAGTGGTAGTTTAGGTGCAGTCCTTACAGTAGCAATAGCAAGTATGTTTGATTTTGAAGCTGCCGCAACTATTACAACAGTTGTTGTAACAGCAGTTATATCTGCTTGTACAGTAGGATTTAAAGCTGTATTCAAAGGCGTAGCTACTAAAAACAGTGATAGTATAGTATTTACAGTAGGTAAAATATTATCAGTATTTAAAAAACAATAAAAAGATGTAAAAACAAGTAATTTAACACTTGATTAGTTGAATTCTTGTGATATAATACATTAGACGAAGAAAATTACTATGTTTCGAATATGAAACATGGCGGAAGGAGAATAGTAATGAAAAAAGATATCCATCCAGAAGTTAAAGAATGCAAAGTAACTTGTGCTTGTGGAGCTACATTTACTACAAAATCAACTAAAGAAGTTCTTAATATCGAAGTTTGTAATGAATGTCATCCATTCTATACAGGAAAACAAGGAAAAGCTAAAAAGACTGGTGCTGTTGAAAAATTCAACAAAAAATTCGGTTACAATAACGAAGCTGCTTAATAAGCAGTTTTTTTGTTGCAGAACTCTACGATTCGTGGGTTCTTTTTTTAATCTCTTTATAATAAAATGAACGCATAAAGGAGTGAGAATATGAACCAAGAAAAAATTGGTAAATTCATATCTAAGGAAAGAAGAAATAAGAATCTAACCCAAAAGGAGTTAGCGGATAAACTAAATATAAGTGAAAAAACTATTTCAAAATGGGAATGTGGTAAAGGATTACCAGAAGTTTCCTTAATGCAACCACTGTGCAAATAAATTGATATAACAGTAACTGAATTATTAAATGGAGAAAAAAGTCCGAAAGAAGATAAAGCCATCGTTGATTATTTTAAATATGAAAAGAAACGTTCAAAGAAAAAAATTGCTTTGTTTATAATAACATCAATCTTGTTGATAACATTCATCTTATCAACAATAACTTATTATATAAATAACTACGGTAAAATCGTTATATACGAACTATCTGGTGAATCAGAAAACTTCTCTTATACTAACGGAATGTTCATAAAATCAAATACAAAGAACATCTTATCTTCAGGTGAATTAATTGTTAAAAATATTGAAGAATTATCTGAATCTAACATTATTTCAGTCATATTAAAAAGTGATAATCAAATTATAATAGGGGGAAATACCTATCTTAGCATAGAAGATAATGGGTATAACGAAATCTTTACAAAAGAAAAAATTAATAATATAAATAACTGGTATTTAGAAATAACATATGAAGATGATGATACTATTAAAACAGAAAAGATTAAACTAAATAATAAAGTTATTTTAAAAAATACGAATTATTTTAATAAAGTAATTCAATCTATTTCTTCAGAAAAAAATACTAATAAAACTGAAAAAGAAACTACAAATAAATCATTAGCGGAAATAAAAAGTAAATTAATTTCTGAAGATTATGTTCGAAAATCCTCAACGATATTAAAAAAAGAAGTAAAAAACTTAACTATCACAGTAGATATTGCGAACAATTTTGTAAGAGTAAACACTAATAACGAGTATGAAGCTGATGGATTCGATATTAAATATAATAGTGAAAAGTATCCGGAAAACAACATATATTATACAAAAAAATATAATGGTACAACAGAAGTGATGTTATATGATGTAGCAAGTAAGAAAATCACCTGCTTGTCTGGTAATTGTACAAATGATTCTAAATATGAATGTGAGAAATTCTATAAATTTGTAAAAGAGCAAGTTCTGAATGTTGATCAAAAATAATATAATAATATTTATTATTAATAACAAAACAACCTAATATGTAAAAAAGATGATATAAAAGTGCCTAATATATATCGTCTTTTTTAATTCCACAAAAATTGTGTTATACTATAACCAGGTGATTACTATGGGAAAAATAGGATATTTATTTAAAAGAATAACAAGCATGAACTATGGAAAAATGTTTGATACAGTAAATGAAGTTCATGAAAAAAATGGCAAAAACAAAATTGGTATCTTTTTTGACATAATTCATTGTGGTTTAAAATATCAAGCTGGTTATATGGATTATAAATTGTTTGAAATGTATAACTTAAATGAAAAACAAAGAAAAACTATTGTAACTAGAGGAATTAACAATGGTATTGTAAAAAAATACAATAATCCTGAATACACAAAATATTTTAGTGACAAAATAGTATTTAATAAAAAATTTAATAAATATTTACTTCGTGATTGGATGGAAGTAGATGGTACAGAAGAAAACTATGAAAAATTCAAAGACTTCTGTGAAAAACACAAAAGTATCTTAGTAAAACCTTTGTCAGAAAGTTGTGGTAAAGGAGTAGAAATATTCAAAGTAAATAAAAAGAATATGAAAGAAGTATATGATAATCTTCTTGAAACTAAGAGATACTTAGTAGAAGAAATAGCAGTACAATGTGATGAAATAGCTAAACTACATCCATCATCAATAAATACAATAAGAATGGTTACACTAAATAATGAAATAGTAGCAGCCTTCCTACGCATTGGAAATGACAACAATGTTGTAGATAACTTCAATCATGGCGGATTAGTAGCTCCTATAAATATTGAAACAGGTATTATCGACTACTTAGCTATCGATAAAAAGATGAACATCTATGAAAGACATCCTTTAACAAACGAATCAATTCTATGGTTCCAAATACCAAAATGGCCAAGAATAAAAAGATTTGTTATTCAAGCTTCAAAAGAAGTTCCTGAAGTAGGTTATGTAGGATGGGATGTTTGCTTAGGTGTAAAAGATCCATTCTTAATAGAAGGTAATGAATTCCCAGGACATGATTTATATCAACTACCACCTCACAGAACAGATGGTATAGGTTTAATGCCGAGATTTGAAAAAGCAATGAATAAAAAAGGAGAAGAAAATAATGAAGATAGCAATAGCAACTGATCATAATGGAGTAAACGAAAAAAGAGAATTAATCAAAATGTTAAGTGAATATGATTTTCTAGATAAAAGTCCAGTAAATACAGATACAGACGATTACCCTGATTTTGCTTTCGCAGTAGCAAACGCTGTAGTAAACAAAGAAGCTGACTTAGGAGTACTTCTATGTGGTACAGGAATCGGAATGAGTATTGCAGCTAACAAAGTAAATGGAATTCTTTGTGGACATTGCTCTTCAAAAGAACAAGCTCATTTAACAAGAGAACACAATAATGCTAACGTAATAGCACTAAGTTATAAACAAGACATTAACGAACTAGCAGAAATGATAAAAGAATTCGTTGAAACACAACCAAGTACAGAAGAAAGGCATCTTAGAAGAGTAAATAAAATCATAAACTACGAAAATGGAGCATATAATGAATTATAAGTTATTTATTTATATAATTACACTATTTGCTAGTATTTTCGCTTTATCTGGAATAAACTTTGATGGTTTCATAAAAACTAACAAAGCTATCGAAGCTCGTGTTCTAGTTATCTTACTAAGTTTAGCTCTAAGCTACTTAGTAACAAATTTTATAACAGATTTCTTAAGTGTAAGTACTATTATAAAAGGATGATTTAATTGAATAAAAAATTAATATACATCTTAGTAGTATTAATACCAATTACAATAATTAGTTTCTTATTCAAAGAAATTAATTTTATTATGCAAGAAAATAAACAATCTGTTGAAAAAGTAAAAGTAAAAACAGATAAATCTAATATTGAAGTAGATATTGAAGAATATATAATCGGAGTAGTAGCTGGTGAAATGCCAGCTTTATTCGAAGAAGAAGCTTTAAAAGCTCAAGCTGTCGCCTCAAGAACTTATTTAATAAATCATCTCCTTACTAACGACTCTATTAGTAATACAACAGATGACCAAGTTTATCTAACGAAAGAAGAAATGCAATCGAAATGGCAGGATGATTACGAAAAATATTACACCAAAATAAAACAAGCAGTTCAATCAACTAAAGGATTAATAATGTATTATGATAATCAACCAATAAAATCATATTACTTTTCCACAAGCAACGGTTATACCGAATCTTCTCTTAATGTCTTCAATGAACAAAGAGACTATCTTACAATTGTAGAATCTCCATTTGACGAAGACAACTCTTATACCACAACACTATCTAAACAAGAATTTTGTAATAAATTAAATATCTCTTGTAATGAAATATCTATCTCCAACATCGAATTAGATAATTCAAATCGAGTATCTAAAATAACAATAAATAATCAAGAATATTCCGGTATAGAACTTCGTAAATTACTGTCTCTTCGTTCAACAGACTTTACTATTAACATAAAAGACACTACTATCGAAATAACTACTAAAGGATATGGCCATGGCGTTGGCATGAGCCAATATGGCGCTAATAATATGGCAAAACTAGGTTATACATATGAAGAAATATTAAAATACTATTACCAAGATATAGAAATTGATAGTATTTAGGTATATTTCTTTTTTTATTGTCCAAACTTATTATTAGAAAGGTTGGAAAAAAATGACAAAGAAAAGATTAAAAGATTGGGTAATACCTACATTAGCACTATTAATATTATCAGGACTATTACTTTTATATTATTTATTAAGTAATATTGCCAACGTTAACTTAGTACCAGAAGATACTTATTTCACTGATATATTAGTTAATCCTACAAATACAATTGAAGTAAACAAAGAAGTAGATATGACTATAATAAATCCCTACAAAGGAGAAAATATTTCTATAAGTAAATACTATTATAGTAAAAATGATGAAGAAACAAGACAACAACAATCTCTTATCAAATATGAAAACATCTATATGCCTAATACAGGAATTTTATATTCAAGTGATAAAGAGTTTGAAATAGTAGCTGTCTTAGATGGTAAAGTAACATCTATTAAAGAAGACGATATCCTAGGGAATATAATAGAAATAGAACATAGTAACAATATTATTACTATCTATCAAAGTGTAAAAAATGTTAATGTAAAAATAGGAGACACAATTTCTCAAGGTACAACAATTGCTTTAAGCGGTTCTAATAAATTAGAAAACGAAAAAGAAAACTGTCTACACTTTGAAGTATATAAAGAAGGAAGTTTAGTAAATCCATTAGAATTTCTTGAATCAGCTGAATAATGCATGAAAAGAAAAACTATTACTCTTCAATTCATTCAAAATGGTATTCTATTACTAAATAATAACGATATCCAAGAATATAAATTTAAAAGTGTTGATAACTATAAAATTATCAACAAAGACCAATTTATATCAGAAACTACTCAAGTATTAAAAGATACTAAAATAAATAATTCTCTATTAACAGATAATATTAATATAATAGTAGATAATACCTACTCAGTTATTGAAAAAGAAAATATAACTAATATATTTACAGAATTATCTTTTAATAAGATTACATATCTAGAATTAACTAAATTATTTAACTTAAAAAAGCAAGAATTATTAATAGATTTATCCACAAATAATATCAAAATTTATTATATGAACGAAGTAATAGATCAAAAAGTATACTTCAATAAATATACTCAGATTCTAAGTATCTTATTAAAAAATATAATAGAAATACATAGTATAAAAACTATCAAATTATTTGGTAACAAATGTAATAATAAAAATATAATTAGTTTAGTAGAAAAATATTCCAATGCTGAAGTGTATATTTATTCACATCCAAACCAAGTACCAATAATATTATTAACATAATAATTTATAGAAAAAATTAAATATTATGGTATAATATAAGTACGGAGGATGATGGAAATGAAACTAAATATTCGTGGTGAGAAAGTTACAGTTACTCAATCAATGAAAAATTACATTACAGAAAAGCTAGCTAAAGTGGATAAATATTTCGAAAATCCAGAAGAAATTAATGCTAATGTTCTTGTAAGAATCAAAGGTTTAGAACAAATTATTGAAGTTACTGCATTAACTAAGAAATTCACTCTAAGAGCAGAGGAATCTAATGAAGACTTTTATGCAGCAGTAGACTTAGTAGTAGCTAAACTAGAAAGACAAATGAGAAAAAATAAAGATAGATTAAATAAAAAATATAAAAATGTAGAAACACTTGAGTTCAATTTTGATTATGAACCAGAAGAAAAAGAAGAAGAAGAGAATGTAAGTGCTATAGTAAAAAGAAAAAATATTTCAATGAAACCAATGGATGAAGAAGAAGCAGTGTTACAAATCGAACTTCTAAATCATGATTTCTTCGTGTTTAAAAACATTGATGAAGAATGTGTATCAGTTATCTATAAAAGAAAAGATGGCAATTACGGTATCATTAATATGAAATAAGGAGCATAGCTCCTTTTTTATTATGTTTGACCATTAAGGTCAAACAAAAAAACTACCGGCTATGCCGGTAAGAATTCAAGAGCAGTAGCGTCGTAGTAATCATTTAATTCTCC
>CAVAGO010000007.1:0-41938 GCA_963588075.1 bacterium
AAAATAATATCTATGATAATCATAGTATTTTTTATACTTTTACTAATACTGTTTTTCATACCTTTTACCCATATCTTTCTACTATAAATTATATAATAAATATAGGGTATTTACAATATCTTAATATGAAGCTATATATTTCATATTAAGAGTTAAAGATAGTTTTAGAGCGTCGTATATTTTTTCTTTAGTTTCTGGATAATCTATTCTTACTTTGATATTTTTTTTACTTTGGGATTCTATAATATCTCCTTGTTTGATAGTTGTACCATCTAGGTATGTTACTTGGTAAGTTAAAATGTTTTTAGGATTATCAATTGCTAAATTAATTGTATCTAGTTTAGCATTTAAAGTACCTGAGTTTTCGATATCGATAGTAAATTCGTAGTATTCTTTAACTTTAGATAGTTCTACTTCAAGAGTAAGATTATTATCAGTAAAGTCTATTTTACCTTCTTGGCTACCCTCTTCTACTATTATATTATTAAATTTTATATTCCAAAGATAGTTAGTATCTAATTGTTCGTTATTAATCTTATAGAAGAATTTTATAGATAATAAACTAGCTATAAAGATTATAGTTAATATAAATAAACCTTTTAAAATATGAAGTTGTTTTTTCATAGTAATCTTCCTTTGGTTATTTATTATACTGGAAATATCTTATTTTACAATGGAAATGATAACCAAGAAAAAAAGATTTAGTTAACTAAATCTTTTAATTCTGAATTTTAGAGCTACTATTATAATAATGGCAGCATAGACTAAAACGATTACTTTTAAATTGTTATTATCACTAGTATATGGATTTTTCTTCACTGGAGTTGAAGATTTAATTGTTTCATTATTAAATTCAACTATGTTTTCTTCAGCTATTACACCTTCATAGTGTGTTATTTCTTGTTCATTTATTGTAGTGTTATATTTATCAGAAACATCTGTTATCTGTTCAATTGTATAATTTGCTCCTTGTGGAATATCTTTGATTGTTAAAGTTTCATTACTATCAACAGTTACTTCTGCTTCACCATTAGCTGCAAAGATAATATAGAACTCTTCATCTTTGTATGTTGCTAATTGGGCACCTACTACATTGTCTATTTTAATTTTATATGTATATACTAATTCTTGTTCATCATTTTGAAGATTTTTGATTACTAAGTTGGATTTAATTTCAGCACTTTTATATGTATCTTCGATATCTCCTTGTAATTTTTCGGCAGTTTCTGTAGATGTTGAAGTATTAAGACCGATGTAATAATCAGTTAATACTAAGGCAATAGTTAAGATAAACACTATAATGTAAATATATTTTCTTTGCATAATACTCACTACCTTATTCTATATTTATTATATAATTTTTATGATTTAATAGCAATCTATATTTTTATTTTGGTACTGTAAAGTTTTATTATACAAAGAAAAAGTATATCAATTGATATACTTTATTCAGTACGTAAAGCTTCTACTGGATCTTTTTTAGATGCTATTTTAGCAGGGATGAAACCAGCTAATACAGTTAGGAGAATACTTATTATAATAAGAATAATTGCGCCATCGATTGGTAATACTGAGATATTACTTATATTTACAACATTCTTAATAATTAGATTTATTGGAATATTTAAAATAATTGTAACTAAGATTCCCATTATACCAGCAGCTGCACCTTCTATTAAAGTTTCAGCATTAAAGACACGAGAAATATCTTTTTTAGAAGCACCAATAGCACGAAGGATTCCGATTTCTTTAGTTCTTTCAATTACAGAAATATAAGTTATGATAGCAATCATGATACTTGATACTATTAAACTAATTGCAACGAAAGCGATTAGGACACTACTAATTACATTGACGATTGTTGAAACAGATGACATCATGACACCGACAATATCAGTATAGGTTAGTTCTTCACCTTCTGGTAATGTTTCGTTGTATTCATCAATTATTTTAGTTATTTCTTCTTTAGCATCGAAATCTTTTGGATAAATGTTTATTGAGTCTGGATTTGATAAGTCAGCTACTCCTAATTTAGTTAAGTTTTCTTCATAACTTGAAGACATGTTGGCAGTTAAACTTTGAATATAAGCCATTTGTTCTTCTTGTGATAAAGATGCAAGTTGTTTCTTTTGTTCTGCTGTTAGAGAATTCATATCAATTGTAGATGTAGAGAATTCAGTACCAGTAAAGACATTTTTTTCAGGATTAGCTAATTGTTCTTTAACAATTTCTTCTTCATTTATTTTTTCAATTAAATGTTCTTTTAAGTCAGCAGTATAACCTACTAAGCCGTAAGATGCTCCTCCACCAGTAACAGCTTCTTCATTTGGTTTGATGATACCAACTATTTTTACTTCTTCAGCATTTTCTAGAACTTTCTTCATATATTTTTCATCTTTAGATTTATCTACCCAAATATTACCTTGTTTTTCATAGAAGTCAGTGTTTAAAACTAATTTAAATGATAAGTTTAGAATTTCTTCTGTAGTATATGAATGTTCTTCGAAAGATACTTCTTTACCAGTTGTCATATTAGTAAATTGTTCTTTAAGATAGTTTTGATCTAGGATACCTAAACTATATAAAGTATAGTCGGATACTTGGTTATTTTTATCTACAACAAGAACCATTTCATTATAATTTTCTGGCCAGTGTCCATCTACTAAGTCGTATTGTTGTTTATTTAATTCATCGTTATCTAGCATTTCATAGAATACGTCGTAGTTTGACATATAGCTACTATATACACTAGAGATTCCTGATGTACTCATACCAAGAGCATCAAAGACAGTTGTAGGATTTACTCTAACAATATTTTCTAGGTCGTTTTTGTATAAGTTCATTGTGACATTGTAACCATATTGAATATCACTTACGTAATCTTTAATATTAGTTTTGTCGCTTTCAAGATATTCTTTAAAAGCTTTTAGGTCATTATATTGAACTTCAGAAGTCATCGCTGTAAATAAATCGCCCATTATGTTAACAGCATGAATTTTATCATCGTTATATTCTTTGTTAGATTGATTACCTGCAAGAGTTTCCATCATAGCAGACATATCAACTGTTTCTTTTTGAATTGTTAGCGGATATGAACTAAGGGTTTCTTCTTCTGTACGATTAATATATTCATTAATACCGTTTGATAAAGATAAGATTAAAGCTATACCGATAATACCAATAGAACCAGCAAAGGCAGTTAAAATAGTACGACCTTTTTTAGTCATTAAGTTATTCAAACTTAAACTGAAAGCAGTTTTGAAACTCATTGAAGTCTTTTTTGTTTTATTTTTAGTTGTTTTTGCTTCTTCAACTATTTCTTCGTTACCATCAAATGGATTTGTATCATCAACGATTTGACCATCTAGTAACTTAACTATACGTGTTGAGTAGTTAACTGCTAGTTCAGGATTGTGAGTTACCATTATTACTAGTTTATCTTTAGCTATTTCTTTTAATAAGTCTAGTACTTGAAGACTTGTCTCGGAATCAAGAGCTCCGGTTGGTTCATCAGCAAGTAAGATATCAGGGTCGTTTATTAAAGCACGAGCAATTGCTACTCTTTGCATTTGACCACCAGACATTTGGTTTGGTTTTTTATTAATATGATTAGCTAGACCAACTTTTTTTAAGACAGCAATAGCTCTTTTACGACGTTCTTCCTTCCCTATTCCCGATAAAGTAAGAGCAAGTTCAACGTTTTGAAGAGCAGTTTGATGTGGAATAAGATTATAACTTTGGAAAACGAATCCGACACGATGATTACGATAAGTATCCCAATCACGATCAGTAAAATCTTTGGTAGAAACACCATTGATTATTAAGTCTCCACTAGTATATTGATCTAATCCACCAATAATATTTAACATAGTAGTTTTTCCACTACCACTTTGACCTAAGATTGATACAAATTCATTTTGACGGAATTTTATATCTATCTTATTAAGGGCTTTTTGTTTTAGGTCAGCCACTTCATAGGTTTTAGTTATTTTTTTTAATTCTAACATGTACATTCTTCTTTCTAGGTCCTATACAACAACTATATGATAACATAGCATTTATTTTCTTGTAAATAAACGTTTTATTAAAATTCATTAAAAAAGTTCTTTGAAATAAAGAACTTTTATCTTTTTAAACTACTAGCCCAAACTATGATTGGGAAGATTTCTAATCTACCAAATAACATACCGATACTTAGAATGAATTTAGAGAAATTACTAAATAAAGCAAAGTTTGATATATCAAAGCATAAACCAACGTTACCGAATGTTGTAAAGACAGCGTTGATTGTCTGGTCTAGGGTGAATCCATCGAAACTAATTAGGAACATTAGAAGAATAATGATACCAATATATAGTAATAAGAATGACCTGGTACTTTTTACTGTTTCTTCATCTACTTTTTTGCCTTCAAAAGTAATTGTTCGTACACAGTTTGGATGGAATGTTTTAAGAATATCTCTTTTTATAGATTTTATACAAATAAGTAAACGAGATATTTTGAAACCTCCACAGGTACTACCGGCACAAGCACTTACTAACATAAGGATTAGAACGATGATACGACATGATGTTGGATAGATGTTAATATCACCGATAGTGAATCCGGTACTAGTCATAATTGATGAGATGTGGAAGGCACTTTGTCTAAATGCTTCGCTAAAAGTATCAAATATTGAAATAGTATTTAACGTGATGAAGATAACAGCAAATATATAAATTAGAACATAAGCTTTTAATTCTTCACTTTTTAGAGCTGTCTTTATATCTTTCATTAGAATTAAGAAATAGATATTAAAGTTAACTCCGAATAAAAACATGAAGATTGCTATTACCCATTGAGTATATACGGAATATGTAGCAAGTCCACTATTTAATAGTGAAAAACCTCCTGTACCAGCTGTTCCTAGAGCTAGTAATAAACTATCAAATGGTTTTAAACCACCTATTAATAATAAAGAGAATTCTAAAGCAGTTAAACCTAAATAAATACCATATAAATATAATAAGGTTTTCTTAATACTAGGAACTAGTTTTGAAACACTTGGTCCAGGCATTTCTGCTTTTAAGACATGCATAGATTTATCATTTTTAGATAATGGGACGATTGCCATAACGAAAGCGAGAACTCCCATACCACCAATAAAATGACTAAAACTACGCCAAAATAATAAATTGTGTGTGAGGTGTTCAACATCTTCATAAATAGTAGCTCCGGTAGTAGTTAAACCAGATACTGCTTCAAAGAAAGCATCAAAGAAAGATAGATTGTCACCTAACATAAAAGGCATTGAACCAATAAGACTTATTAAGAACCAAGACATTGTTACGATAACGAAACCATCTTTAGCGTAGAGATTTTTATTAGCTGGTTCAATTGAATTTAATAATAATCCTAATACTAAGCTGATTAGTGATGGAAGAAGAAATGGGATTATACTTTCTTTATAAATTAAAGATACTATTATAGGGAAAAGTAATAAGATTGAGAAACCAATTAAAACTTTACCTAAGTATTTATATACTAGTTTATTTCTCATAAGCTACTCCAATATATCATTGATATCTTGAATTTTAGAATCTTTATCAATAACAACAATAGTATCTCTTAATCTTATTTCATCATTACCACTTGGGAAGATTATTTTTTCTTTACGTAGAATTGCAGCGATAAGAACGCCATTTTTTAACTTCATATCTTTTATTTTAGTATTTAATTCTTTGAAGTCTTTTTTGATATTGAATTCAAGCATTTCGAATTTATCATCATCGAATTTGTAAATTGATTCACAACTACTATTTTCGCCATTTTGCATAGCTCTAACATATTTTACTATTTGGTTGGTAGCTATTTTATGAGGTGTTATGACAGTATCGATGTTAGCTTTTTCGATTATTCCATCTAAATTAATATGATTAACTTTAGTAATTATTTTAGGAACATTTAACATTGAAGCAAACATTGATGAGATTATATTTTCTTCGTCGATACTACTTAAAGAAACAAAGGCGTCACATTTATCTAATTCTTCTTCGTATAGAAGATTTTGATCCGAAGCATCACCATGAATAATTAGAGTTTCTGGTAATTTTTCACTTAAGAATTCACAGCGTTCTTCATTTATTTCGATTATCTTAGTTTCCATATCCATTTCAGCTAATGATTTAGCTAGATAGATAGCGGTATTAGAACCACCGCTAATAATGACTTTCTTAGTTTGTTCAGATAGTTTAGCAAATTTTAAGAATTCATTTATATCTTTGCGAGCACCAGTAATGTGAACAATATCATTTTCTTGAATTTTAGTATTACCTCTTGGAATAATTATTTCGTTGTTTCTTTCGATAGCACAAACAATTATTTTACCATTTACACGATTAGATAAACCATTGATAGTAAGTCCTTCTAAAATACTTTTATCTTTTACTTTGACTGAGATCATTTGAATACGACCTTTAAAGAAGATAGTTGCATCTAAAGCACTTGGAATACTTAAAACTCGAGCAATATGATTAGCAGTTAGTTTTTCGGGATTTATAGTCATAGATAGACCTAAGTCATCTTTTAGGATTTCGGTAGAATTTGCATATTCTGGAGTACGAATACGAGCTATAGTATGTTTAGCTCCTAGTTTTTTACTTAGTAAACAACATATTGTATTATGTTCATCTTGGTCCATAACACTTATTAAAAGATCAGTTTCTTTAATACCAGCTTCAATTAAAATATTAGCATCAAGACCATTACCATTTATGTAATTTAAATCTTCGTTATTTATGATGTCTTGGTTAGTATCAAAATCTAAGTCAATTAAAGTAACAGCATGTCCTTCTTTTACTAAGTTTTTAGCTAGGTATTCACCTAACTTACCTACTCCAACTATTATTATTTTCATATTATCACCATTTTAATTATATCAAAAAAAGTAAATAATACTAGCTTATTTACTTTATTCGTATTTAGATAATTCTTTCTCTTTTTTATTAATTAAATCTATTAGATTAATATTATAATACTGTTTATCTCTAAATTCTTCGAGAAAGCTATTATAGTATTCTTTAGTAAATTGGAAACCACATATATTAGATAAACTATTATACATAGTATTTATTTTGTTCTCTAGGAGATTGATTTCTAATTTTGATTTTTCTTCGAGAGCTAGTGCTTCTGTTACTTTAGAAGATAATTCAATATAGTTATCTTTTACTTTTTTATACTTAGAATAACTGATTATTTTAGTAAATTTATTATATTTATTTAAGTCTTCTTCAGTATTAGATAGTTTATCTTTAATTAGATAATTTGTATCAATTAGTTTTTTATAAGTATTTTGTTTTTCATATAATTCACTAGTTAGTTTTTCGATATCTTTTAGAGTATCATCAATCTTTTTTCTATTTATTTTGAGTATATTATATTTTTTTAATGTTTCGATATCTTCTTTGAGTTTTTGAACTTTCATAGAATACCTTCCTTAATTTTCAAAAGATAGTTGATCTACTTCTGATAAATCATAATCGCTAATTATATTAACTAGTTGTTCAATATCTTTGTTTTTTATTAAATCTTTTTTATTTGGGTGATATTTTAATAAAATTGCAGTAATTTCTTCATCTGTTAAATTAAGGCAATTTTCTAAGAATAAGACTGATTTTTCAAATGGTAATTCTAGTTCAGATATTACTTGTTCTTCTGTTAGTAGCGGACTATCTATTCGTTCAAGACCTTTATTAACTTCTAAGAATATTTGGTAAATGTTTTTAGAACTTAGTTTTTTATGAATTCCTTGATTAATACTAGAGTTCTTACGATAGTCGATATTAGCAAGATAACGAGCTAGTTCTTGTTTTAATTCATCATATGTAACATTACATAGATTATATTTTTCATCTAAGAATATGATGTCATCACTAATTAAAGATTTGAAAATTAAACGATCTTCTTCACTAAAAAGTTTATACAATTTAGAATCAGAAAGAATTGTAGCAATTAGGTTATCTTTTTCACTACTTTGACGTGGTGTTTCGATATATGCTTCGATTTCTTCTTTATATTTTTCGGGATTTTCAAAAAATATAGCAGAAGCTTTTTCAAGAGGAAGAGTTTTAAAAATCATTTGTTCAACTGTATAAAAGTCATTACTAATATTTGATAAAGACTGCATTTTTTCATCAAGAGTTAAATCAGCAATTATTTCAGAAATGATTGGGGCATGTTCTTGAGTCATTCTTTCAATATCAACATCAGGAATGCCACTTGGGTCGTCATCTAAAGAACTAGAAATTAAAGCAATAAATTCTTCATTATTTAGTGATAAGAGAAAAGAACGAATCCCCTCCTCTGTTACCATCTTAGCTTTTACATCATTTAAAAAGTCTTTTATATTTTTCATAGTATCACCATCTATATCATTATAACACATAATAAGTTTTTAATATTTTCTAATTGTGATATAATACTTTGTGAATTGGGGATGAATTTATGATAGTTGTAAGAACTGAAGATGAAATTAATAAATTAAGAGAAGCTGGTAAAGTAGTTGGTCTTTGTCATAAATATTTACAACAATTTATTAAACCAGGGATTAGTACTAAAGAATTAGATGTCTTAGCTAAGAAGTTTATTGAAAGTAAAGGATGTACTTGTTCTTTTGAAGGATTATATGGTTTTCCTGGTAGTATATGTATAAGTGTTAATGATGAAGTTGTTCATGGAATTCCAGGACCTAGAAGATTAAAAAATGGCGATATTGTTAAACTAGATATTGGAGCTTGTTATGAAGGATATCATGGAGATTCAGCTTGGAGTTATATTGTTGGTGAAGGTAATTCAAGAGATATAAAATTACTTGAAAGAACAGAAGCTTCATTAATGGCTGGTTTAGAAGCTATTAAAGATGGTTGTACTGTTGGAGATATTGGACATGCTGTACAAAAAGTTGCTCGTAAATATAATTTAGGAATTGTTAAAGAATTAGTTGGTCATGGTGTTGGAGATAAAGTTCACTTAGAACCAGATGTTCCAAACTATGGAATTGAACATCGTGGTCCAATACTTCATGCGGGGAATGTTATTGCTGTTGAACCAATGTTAAACTTGGGTACTCCAGATATTTATATGTTAGATGATGATTGGACTATTGTAACTGATGATGAAGAAAATAGTGCACACTTTGAACATACTGTTTTAGTAACAGAAAATGGATATGAGATACTTACTCGTCGTGATATTGAGTTAGATCCTGAAGACATAATAAAAAATGTAGAATAAAATATATTCTACATTTTTTTTGTACCATCACCAGGTTCTGGATCTTGAGTAATTAAATCTTTATATAAATCAAGAAGATATTCAATAAAGTCAGTTGTAAAGCTAATATCAAAGTTTTCTTCAATAGCAGTTTTTAATTTATATGGATTTTGACTATAATTGTTAGCACAATAAACTAAATAGTCGGTAATTCTTGTTATTTCACTAATGGCTGTTTCTAGTCGTAATTCACTCCAGTTAGCACCATTCATATTCATGAAAGCTAACATACCTTCTTTAGAAAGTTCTTTATTTAGTAAATCCATTAGTTTTAGATAATCTTTACTATTTTTTTCAGCTTCAGTCATTCTAATACTATATCCACGGTCAAAGTAGTCATCATAGTATCCTCTAATTTTACGAGCACGTGATGGATGACGCATTTTTCGAATAGCTTTGCATTCTATTTGACGAATTCTTTCACGAGTAAGGCCATACATAGCAGCGACATCATCTAAAGAGTAAGCATGACCATCATCTAAACCGTATCTTAATTTTAATACTTGTGCTTCTCTTGGAGTAAGTGTTTCTAATAGTGCTAGCATGTCACCTCTTAATTGATTGTTAAGAGCAATCTCTGCTACATCGAACTCTTCATCTGCGATTTCAGTTTCATCTTGATATTTATCGATTTTTTCATAGTCAGCCATTGATGTTGGTAGTTCTGTTCGATGAGATTTTGGATAACCATCATCTAATTCATCGTGAATATTTGATAATGGTTGGGCTGGATATGCTAAGCGATCTAATTCAGCAATTTTTGCTGCCGATAATGAAACAAGTCCCATGTCAGCAAGTTCTTGAGCTGTTGGTGGTGTTACTCTATTTGGATCTTCTTCCATCATTAAACGGCGATAATATTTTATAGAATTCTTATTAATGAAGTCATTCCATTTCATACCATATAGTTCTTCAAAGTGAGCTTCGATATGACGAACAATCACAACTACGGCATAAGTAGAAAAATGAAATCCCTTAGTATAATCAAAAGTATTAATTGCTCTAACTAATCCTTCTAAACCGAAAGCTTGAGTTTCTTCTTTAGGAATTGCAATATTATTAAAGAATTTTCGAATACACCAATTAACTAATTTGACATTGTGAACGACTAATATCTCGCGAATGTCTTCGTATTCTCTTTCGAGTTTATTATAATCTTTTTTAGATATTTTCTTTAATTCTAATTCTTTTTCTAATTCAATAACATGTTCTTTATCTTTTAGATAGCTGTCATATAAGGCATTTAAACTTTGACTTTCTTGGATAGAAATATGGTTCTTATCTAGAAGTCTAATTAAAGTAAGTTCATCAACTACTCGACCTTCTCTTACTACTTGGTCATAATCGTGCATGAAACTTTCAATGTTACCAATAACTACTTGGTCGTAACTATTTACTTTGGCTTCGGCTTCAGCTATTTTATCTTGATATTCATTTAAATCGATTTTTTCTAGAGAAGATAATTCGTTTTTGATTTCAGATAATCTTTCGAAGAATCCTATAACTGTTTTATGTTTTAAAGGATACTTTTCGGTAAATGAATGAGGTATAACTAGGTAATCTTCTGCTATATCATCATAACTAAAGTTATCGTTAGTTTCACTTAGCATGTCTGCTTGGCGGGTAAAACCACGGACACGATTCATAAGAAGTTGCATTTGTGGGAATGTAACATTATAACTTTCTAAAAGAATAGAAAGAGGAATATCCCTAATTAAATATTGATCAATTAATTGCTCTAGAGCAACTTTTTCTAAAGTTGTTTTTGTCATATAATCACTCTTCTCTACTATAAATAATTATACTATTTTTATGATAGTAAGTATAGATACTATTTTTTAAGTTTATCATTTGCTTTTTTGGCGAAAGCCATATTTGCTTGTAATGTAGCTTTACTATAAACTTTTTTTAGTTTTCTTAGTTCTAATAATTGTTCTTTAGTTAAAGTATTACTTGAAGTTACATATAAATTATTTAATTGAACTTCATTTGGATCATCGCTGTTACCACATGGGAAGCGACCGTTATTAATTATAAAATTATAGAATCTTTCATAGAAGGATTCCTCTACTACCTTGATAGTAGATTCTTTAATAGTTCTTTCGATTAATCTTAACTCTTGAGTTGAAAGTGTACCTTGAATATATAGATATTGTTGAGCTAATAGAGATTCTGTTTCATCAGTACTATTAATATTTGGTTTTTCTCCATTATGAATTTTTATAAAGTAGATATAACTTTTAATAAATTCATTTTTTTGAATACCTTTTTCTAATAAGCGATATTCTGTGTCAAGAGCTTTTATTTCTCTTAAAATATATAAATCTTCTTCAGAATCAAAATCTACTTTAAGATATTTTTCTAATAATACTTTTTCTTCTGGGGTAAGAATAGTTGCTAAAGGTTGTTTACTATCTTTTAGTAATCTTAAAGTATCTTGAAAGAATTCTTTGGCTAATAAAGAGGTTCTTAGACGTTCTAGTTTTCTTTCGTTTTGAGTAGATATTTTATGAACTGTACTACCGAAATTTAACTCTTGATGAGGATTACGATAAATACAATCAGTTAAATTAGCGACGATACGAGCTTCGATATCTTCTTCTTTTGGAGTCTTTACTACTTTATTAATACGTTTTCTTAAAGTAGTATCAGTTGATAATGAGACTTTCTTGGTTAAGAGATTTAAAACTCTTTTAGATAGATTATCTACTATAATATCATTTGTTTTTTGAGCTACATATTCTTTTACTTCTTTACTATCGATATAGAAATCACCTAAAATAATTCGTTCTTCTAAAGTAGGTTTTATATTTAAAGAAGTAATACTCTTAATAAAAGCAACAGCTCTTGGGGTAGAAATTTTACTTAAGTACTGACGATATCTTTTAGTTAATTGTGAATTAGGATTTGGTCTTTGTTTATTTTGAAGAAGATAATTTAAGTAGTCTTTTTGAGTTTGGGAATCTTCGATTATTTCTTGATGGAACAAATTAACATAGTTAGAATTTTTTGATAACTCTTCCTTTAACTCAGATGAAACATCAATATTTAGTTTTTCTAAACGAGCTATTAAAGATTTTGTTAAATGTTTTTGATTATTAGAAATCTTTCTTATTAAGTATTTAATATCGTGAGGAAGATTAGCTTTGGATACTTTAGGATATTTATTGAATTTTTCTTCTAATTTAGTAATATCTTCTTCTACTTCACGAATACCTACTAATAGTTTAATAAAATCACTTAGATATGGAATTGATATTTCGTAAGAGTGTCTTTCGATAGCTCTTAGTACTTTTAATTCTTCATTAGTTAAATTATCGTTTTGCAATAGTTTTTCTTCTACTGAAGCTATGAATGAATCTAAAATAGATTTTTCAATGTAATCACCTATTATTACTTTTTCATAGAAAGTTAATTCAATGTGATTAGCTTTTAATAATTCACAGATTTCTCTTATTTTAGTTGTTGTTGATTTTTTTAAGTGTTCTTCATAACTGATTGCTAATTCAGATTCTTCTTTAATATCTTTACGTGGACGACGAGAATTTTGAACGATAAAGATAATATAATCATTTAGGTGGTTGATGTTATCGCTTTTTTCTTTTTCGTAGAAAGAATTAAATCCTCCTAGTTCTTCTAAACGTTTTTCTAAAGTCATATCAATTACAGCAGGAAGTTTAATGTTAAGAGCTAATAGTTTTTCAAACTGAGGAGTTGTAATTCTTTTAGCATGTTTTTGAATAGTACGAATAGCTTTATAGACTGGACGATTAGCGATAAATAACAGAATATTTTCAAAACGTTCTTGAGGATTAACTGTCTCTTTATAGTTTTGTAAGATAGCAATAGATTCTTCAAGACGATAATTAATATCATCAATATTATTTAATAATGATAATAATTTGATATTCTTTAGGGAAATAGTTTTTTGTAGTTTTTTAGTAACTTTTATCTCGATTGTATCTAAAGGAATTTGATTAATAAGTTTTTCTAAAATATTATCTAGATATTCTTCGATAGCTTCTTTATCAGGATAATTACCTGTTAGAACGATTTCTTCAACAGTTGATTTAAATGGGAAATTAGAAATCATCTTGTTTAACTTAGAAGGACTTAGTTCTTCTAGATAGTTACGATATTTTTTATTTAAGTTTGATTCATAAGCATCAACTGAGTATGTTGGACGACGATTATTAGAAAGATAAAAGTTAATATAATCTTTAAGGAAATCTTTGTATAAGGCTTCATTTAGTTCTGAGATAGTCTTAAATCCTTGTAATAGTTTAATTCTTTCTTGTTTAGGTATATCGATATCTGGACCAAAACTGATGTTTAACTTAGTTAATTCATCGACTTGCTCAATAGTTAGATGATCACTATTTTTACAGATATATTCGTATGCTCTAATATATTCATAACTTATACGATTAGATGCTAGTTCATCTAAGAAGTTGGTATATGGATAGAAGTTACGATATTCATGTAATTTCATAATGGCATTGTTAAGCATGTTTTTGAAAATATAATTTTCATTTATGTAATTTTCTATTTCTTTTAGTTCATCGATTATAGAAGTTGTATTATCGATTATTTGGAAACGTTTTAATATTTCTTCATATAATTCTTTATTTTCAGGATGTTCTTTTGTTAGTTTGCGTGCTTCTTCAATGATTTCTTTATATAATTCGTAAATCACTTCGTTTTCTGAGATGTTGTCGACGAAATCGAATATTTTGATTTGCTTTTTACGTACAGAAAATGATAAAGCACGACCTATTTGTTGAAAATATATTATAGGAGATTTTGTTTTACGGAACATGAATATTCCATCGACGCCTTTGATATGGAAACCTTCATTAAAAATATCGACAGCAAACATTAAACTTATTTCAGGGCGTTGTTCACTAAAGGCTTTGATTTCACTTTTATTTTTCTCTTTCTTTTGATGACTATGAGCTGTGAATGTACGAATTGGACCAATGTCTTTAAACCACTCTTCTGCTTCTTTTTGTTTCTTCTTTAAATCTTCAATGTTCTTGCAAAAGACAATATATTTTTCACCTTGTTTAACATCATATTTTTGAAGTAACGAACTAATATTACTCTCTTCTTGGACTTGGTCTTTGATTTTGTTAATTCGTTCTTCGTAGCGAAGAATTTCTTCAGTTTTAGGAAGACGTGATAGCTTAGTTGCTACTCTATCTACTGTTTCGGCACAAGCTGATAAAGAATTTATATATAAAGGAGCTGGTAAAAGATTTTTTAATATCGATTTTGAGACAGGTAGTCTACTTACTGTTTTACCGTCAAAGAATTCTTCTGAGACATCCATATAATCATCTAAATATCTAATACCAGTTGCAGTTGCTCCTATCATAACTTTACCAGGAGTTTTTAAAACTAGTTCTTTTAATTCACGAACTTTTTCACTCCACTTCTCTGCTCCACAGTGGTGTGCTTCATCAAAAACTATACAATCATAATTACGAATTATAGACTGCATATCATATTTTAAAATATTATGATAAATTAAAGTATCAAAAGTTTTAAAATCATCTTTTTTCATACCTAAAGAAGGCATTTGTTCATCAAATAGTTGATCAAACATTTCATCATGCATTGAAACAAATAAAATTCTTTTTTGACGCATTTTTGTGTATAGAAATTTTAATAATATAAAAGATTTACCAGTTCCTGTGGCATGTTCTAAGAAAGCTAAAGGGTAATTTTCTGTACTTTGACATAACGCTTCATAAGCTACTTCATTATGTGGAAATAATGTTATATCTAATTCTTTTTCCATAAAAATCCCCTTTCTTAAGTTTCTATTATATATACTATAAATATTTTATCAATAATTAGTTTATTTTACAATTTTATAATAGATAAATATTTACAAAAATATAAAATGATGATAAAATGATTTTCGTTGTTTTTTGGAGGGGTTATTTATGAAAAAAACAAAAATAATATGTAGTATAGGGCCTTCTACACAAACTTGGGAAAACTTCAAGGGAATCGTAGAAGCTGGAATGAACGTAGCAAGAATTAACTTTTCTCATGCTACTATTGAAGAAAGAAAATTAGATGAATCATTAGTTAAAAGAGCTAATGAAGAATTAGGAGCTAATATAGCTATCCTTTATGATACAAAAGGACCTGATTTAAGAACTTGTTCATTTGTTGACGATAAGATTGAACTAGTTAAAGGTAATACTATTAGAATATTAGAATCTGATGGTGAAGATAGATGTGATGGTACTAGTAGTTCTATAACACTTAATTATCCTAATGTATTAAAAGACTTAGTAGTTGGATCTACTATATTAGTAGATGATGGTTTCTATAAGTTAACTGTTGTTTCTATTGAAGAAGATGGTGTTACTTGTGAAATTATGAATTCTGGTACTATTAAATCTCGTAGAGGTGTTTGTTTACCTGGAGTTAAGCTAGATGTTCCATATATTTCTGAAAAAGATAAAGAAGATATTAAATATGCTTGTGAAAATGATGGTGATTATTTAGCAATATCTTTTGTTAATAGTGCTGAAGATATTAGACAAGTTAAAGAGTTATGTAAAGAATATGGTAGACCTGATATGCCAATTATCTCTAAAGTAGAAACTCAATATGCGATGGATAATCTTGATGAAATAGTTGAAGAATCTGATTATATTATGGTAGCTCGTGGAGATTTAGGTATTGAGACTGGTGTAGAAAATTTACCTTTATACCAACAAATGATGATAGATACATGTCATGCTTATGGTAAAGGTGTTATTATGGCAACACAAATGATGTATTCTATGAAAACTAATATACGTCCTACTAATGCAGAAGTTACTGATGTAGCGAATGCTGTTATAGCTGGTTGTGATGCTATTATGACAAGTGATGAAACTACTATTGGAAATTATCCTGTTGAAACTATTCAAACTATGTCAAGAATTTGCGAGAATGTTGAACAAGTTACTAAATATAATCTTGATGAATTTAGATTAAGTGGTACTGCAATACATAATACTATTGCTAGGTGTGCTGTTGATGCTTCACAAGACTTACCTATTAAAGCAATAGTTGCTTCTACTCTAACAGGAAGAACTGCTTTAGATATTGCTTCTTTAAGACCAGAGTCTTTTGTTATAGCTACTGTTACTGATAGTAAGATAGCTCGTAAGTTAGCTTTAAAATGGGGAGTTTATACTAAATTAGTTCCTATGTATAATGATACTGATGCTATTGTTCAAGACGGAGTTAAAGCTGCTACTGAATTATTAGGATTAGAAAAAGATGATTTAGTTTGTGTAGTTGGAGGTTTCCCTTTAGAAGCACATACTAATTTCTTAAAAATTGATAAGATAAAATAAAATAAAATAGAGATTCGAATGAATCTCTTTTTTTAAAAGTCACTAAATTCCAAATCAGAATCTTCAAGTAAATCTTTAAAAGCATCTGTTATAGGAATTGAAAAATTTTCAATATCAGAATAAACATTAGAAGAACAATAATTCGGAACATTAGAATCACAAGTTACTTTTTTTGTTTCGATATTATAAGTAAATTCTCCGTAATAATCTTTTGAATAGACAAATTTATATGTAACTTTATCTTCTAGAAAATAATATGTTGCTAAACTAGTGTAGTCTTCTAATTCACTACGTCTACTAAAGGTATTTTCATCTAAATTTAAATACGTAATTATTTCTGTTCCATCTTGAGTATAATTATGCGTATAACGACTATTATCTGAGTGTACATATCCTTGTTTAGATAATGTCTTTTGAAGTTTTTTCTCAACTGGAGAATTTGGTAGACCATAATCTTCTGGTACTTCGTAGTCTTCATCATCATTATAAATAATTTTAACGTATGGATTATCTCTTTCTGATGCGATATAAGCAGTATCTCCATCGTATTTTATTTCGTACCAAATATATTTTTTATCTTCATCGATAATATTTTGAATATTATAAATATCTCCTCTATATACACGACCCAATGAATCACTAGTATAAGAAGGTTCTTCACGAACTGTAATATAATCTATTTTTACTTTTAATTGAGTTAGATTATGAGGATTCTTTTGTTCATAAGCTTCAATTGTTTCAAAGTTCTTGTTATATATTAAAGCAAGCGATAATAAAGAAATTAATAAGACAACTACTACAGATACAACATTAAATATAGTGAATCTTTTTTTGGTATATAGTTTTTCTAATTTAGAATTTCGCTTTTCAATCTTTTCTTGTTGATGCTTCGGTATGAGCATTTCTTCAGATACTACTTTATCAAAACGAGGTATTAAGAATAACAGAATATTTAAAGCAAAGATTATATAATACTGATTACCGATTCTAAAATCATTATCAAAAGCAAGATTGAAATAAATAATCTGTAATACGATGTTTATGATATAACCTACTTTAGCTACAATAGCAGTTTTCTTAGAAGATATCATAAAGATATATGATAGTAAGGTTATAAAACCAATTAAACCATATATTATTAGGGTTTCGTAAAGAAATATTTTATTAGAAATACACCTAATCAAGTTATATTCTTGTTCTCTTAATACTAATAAATAATAGTTATCTATATCAAATAAAACAAAAGCTATTAGCATTGCAAAAGAAACTAATAAAGGAAGAAGAAATGTAATAAATTTACATTTTTCCTTAAGGACTAAGACTTTTTGTAATTCACCTATTTGATTTTTGGATTCTTTATTTTCTTTGTTTACAGGAGCTCCACAATGAGGACATGTTTCTGCTAATGTGGATACATCTTTTTTACATTCACTGCATTTTATTAAGGCCATATAATACTCACCACTCTATAATGTGATTATAATACAACTTATAGGAAAAAGGAAGATTTTAGTCTTCCTTTTCGGTGTCCTTTTGTTCAAGAGATAACTCTGGTAAAGGGTTATCTTTTTTGATTGTATCAACTATATTAATTGATGATTCTTGTTGTTCGGAGATTACTTCAACGATAAGTTCATTTTCTTCTTTTTGGTATCCTACTACTTTGTTGTTACCTATTATAAGGTATGGGATAGTTGGTTCATCATTGAAGTAAGTTAATACTTTATCATAGATTTCTTTATTATGAGTGTCTTCGATATCTAAGTAATTTATTAAGAATAGATTTTTATTATTCTTATGATATCTAGTAATAAATTCTAATAAGTATGCACAATTATCTTCTTTTTCAGTACAGAAGATATTTACAACAAGTGTATCACTATATAATTCTTTAATATATGGAGTTTCTCTACTACTAGCTATATAACCTATTTCACCTTTGTAATCTATTTTATACCAAATATAATTAGTACCACCTATTACATCTAAGACATTATAAATATCTCCTTTATTAACTTCTCCTAGTATTTCAGCTTCTGTATTAGCAGATTTTCTAATATTAATATAATCATTAATTATCTCTATTTGGAAATCACTGTTAGCTTGGATAATTGTTTCTTTATAGATATCTTTGCTATTAAGAGATACGATAACAGCAAGAGATGCTATTTCAAACATTAAGAAGACAACTAATAAAATAATATTTAACTTAGTAATTAATTTTTCTTTATGTAGAGTTTGTAACTTAGTACTTATGATGTCTTCTTTGATACGATTTTTTTCTTCTATTTCGATTTCTGTTTCTTTTAGTTTGTAAAAACCAGGTAGGAAGATAAATAAAGTATTTAGAAGTACTATTATATAGAAGCAATTACCTACTCGAAGATTGTTAGTATATAAGTAAATATAAATTATTATAGAGATTATGATATTAAGAAAGTATGGTATTTTAGATAGTTTGAAAGTCTTTCTAGAGAGAATAGCAAGGAGAGAAGCTATAAAAGTTAGATTTACTATTATAGATGGATATAGAGAGATAATACCTTCGTATGAGGTACTAAATTGAATTTGTTGTAAGGTGTATTCACTACGAATTGTTTTTAAGAATATAAAATTAGAAGATACTAAGAATAGGATACTTAGAAATACTATTATATAAATTAAATAAGTTATAATAGATGTTTTTTCTTTGTTTACTTTCATAGTTATTAAGTCTTTTTTACTATTTAGAGGTGTTCCACAATTAGGACAAGTTTGGGCTTTATCACTTATTTTATGAGAACATTCTTCGCATTCAATTAAAGCCATATTATCACCACTTTTTCTATATAAATTATAATATAATGTATGAGAAATATAAAGAGATTACTCTAAAGTAATCTCTAGTTTTGTATCAGATGTTATTACGGTATCTGGAGGGATGTTATAGATTTTAACATTTCCATAACCAGTAATTGAGTATTCTATTTTAAGAAGTTTGCATAAAGTGATTACTTCACTACTACTCCAACCTGTTATATCAGGCATTGTGTAAGATGAGTCATTTGTTACTAAGAATACTTTATTACCAACTAACATAGTTGTTCCTTTTTCTGGATATTGATTTATTACGTATTTACCATTACCTAGTTTGACAATAGTAAGTCCTAGTTTTTTTAGTTTTTCTTCAGAAGTAGCTGTTTCACTACTAATATAATTATTTATTTCGACTATTTTATTACTATCAATTTCTTCAACTAGTTCAGTTATGTTTTTGTATTTAGCAATTTCTTCAACTACTTTAGTTACCATTTTGGCAAAGTCTTTGTAGTTACCATCATATTTTTTTACAGAAACATAAATGATGTATTGAGGATCTTCGTATGGGAAGACACCAGCAAAACTTCTAATGTAATCGTATTTACCAGTTTCATATTTTCCATTGCTACCTGTTATTTGGGCAGTTCCGGTTTTACCTACTAAGGTTACGTTTTCAGCTTGGTAATATTTGGCATCGGTTTTACCACTATATACGACATCGTATAATAGATTTAACATGTAATCGATGTTTTCTTTGCTAGCTTTTTGACCTAGTTCAGTTACTTCGTGTTGGTAGGTTACTTCACCTGTTTCACTATTTACTATTTTTTCGACGATATATGGTTGAAGTTCTACTCCATCATTAGTTAAGATTGTTAAAGCTTGAAGGTTTTGAATTGGAGTTGTGGTAATACCTTGACCAAATGAAGCTGTTGCAACTTCAGTACGATAAGTAAAGTCGATGTCTCCACTACCTTCGTTAGGTAATGTGATACCGGTTTTTTTACCAAATCCTAAACTAGTATAGTAGTTGTATAATTCTTCACGGCCTAAATCTAAAGCTAGATTTGTTGCTGCAACGTTGGATGAGTATGATAGACCTTCATCATAAGTAATTACGCCCCAACCTTTTCCACCGTTGAAGTCTTGGATAACAGCATCATCTACTGTTACTTTACCTGATTTGTATGTAGCTTTTCCATCATATTTTCCTGCTTCCATAGATGCTAGGAATGAATATATTTTCATAGTACTACCAGGTTCATATTGGTAAGCTGTTAAAGGATTTAAGTAGCTTGTGATATTTAGTTCATTTAAATTAAATGATGGATTAGATGCAGAAGCAACTATCGCACCAGTTTTTGCATCCATTACTGAGAATGTTAACCATTCCATATTATTATCGGCACTAATATCTTTAATACCATTTTCAACGAATAATTGAATTTGACTATCTAAAGTTAGATAGATGTCTTGGCCAGGTTCAGCTGGTTCAGTGATGGTAGTTGTGTTTGGCATTGTGTAACCATAAGCATCTTTTTGATATATAGTATATCCATCTTTTCCTTGTAGTTCTTCATCATAATAAGCTTCTATACCCATTTCACCAACTATTTCGTTGTTGTCGTTACTACGAGCATATCCAATTATGTAAGGAGCTAAGGTACTATTAGGATAGAATCTTTTTGTTCCTTCAACGAATTCAATACCTGGTAGATCTAGTGCTTCTAGTTGTTTTTTGACAAGGCTATTTATTTTACCATAGTTACTGAATTCTACTTGGTAGACTCCTTCTGTATTTAGTCGTTCTAGGAAGTATTCTTTTGAACCGCCTAAAATAGAAGATAAACTTTCAGCTGTTTTTTCTTTGTCGACAACATGTTGAGGGTTGTCGGGGTCTTTTGTTCTTGATTCAGATAGAATTGCAACTACTTTGTAGGATGTAACACTTTGAGCAAGCGTTTCACCATCTGCTGAGTAGATTGTTCCTCTTTCAGCTTTTAAGATTTCTTTTTCTGTATTACGGTTGTTGACGAAAGCAGTTAGGTCAATTCCATCTGTTGTAGGGGCTAAAGCAACAAAAGACATTTTTATGACAATTGAAAAAAAAGAAAAAACAAGTACAACTAAAATTAGTATATTAATATTTACTGTACTCTTTTTTCTTTTCATATAGCATTAACTCCTTGCATTATTCACTAGTGACTACTTTAATATTATCATTTTGATATGTTAAACCATTTTCAGTAGCAATTGCTTGCATTGCATCATATGAAGCAAGGACATCTATTTCAGCTCTTAAGCTTTCATTTAGATTTTCTTGTTCTTTGATGTCACTTTTAATCTCTTCTAAAGCTATGTTAGTTTCAGATAGTATAGCTTTAGTATAAACATTACAAACAGGGATTGCAAGCAATATTAGAGCAAGTGTAAAGTAAATTACTCTTTCGCCACGAGCTTTTTTTTGTAATTTTCTTTTCTTTCTAGCAACCTTGTTTGCCATAGAATCATATCCTTTCTACGATACGTAATTTTGCACTTCTACTACGAGAGTTTTCATTTAATTCTTCTTCAGTAGGAAGTATTGGTTTCTTATTTATTAATTTTAATTTAGGTTGATATTCTTTAGGAATTACTGGTAATCCTTTAACTATATCATCAACCTCACTCTCTTTTTTGAAGATTTGTTTAACTATTCTATCTTCTAAAGAGTGGAATGTTATTACGGAGATTCGACCGTTTTTATTTAATAAATCAATTGCATCAGGTAGGACTTTTTTTAGAACATCTAATTCGCCGTTTACTTCAATTCTAATTGCTTGGAATATTTGTCTTTCTGGATGATTCTTATTGAAGTATTTAGCACCAACTGCTGATGAAATGATTTTTACTAGCTCACTTGTAGTTTTTATTTCTTTTTTTAATCTTTCTGCTACTATTTTTTTAGCAATTACTTTAGACATTTTTTCTTCACCATAGATAAAGAAAATGTTAGATAATTCTTCTATTGAATATGTATTTACTATTGTAGCAGCTGTTAAAGTAAATGATGTGTCCATTCTCATATCTAATGGTGCATCTGTCATAAAGGTAAAACCTCTATCTTTATTATCTATTTGAGGACTAGATAATCCTAGGTCAAATAGAATTCCATCTACTTTAGTAATTCCTTGTTCTTTTAATTTTTCTTTCATATTTACGAAATTACTATATATAATGGTAAAGTTATCACTTATTTCTAATAGTCTTTTTTTAGAATCTTGGATAGCTTCTTGATCTTGGTCAAATGAATATAAATGACCAGTTGTTAATTTTTTTAGTATTTCACTACTATGTCCACCATATCCTAAAGTAGCATCAACGTAGATACCATCTTCTTTGATATTAAGACCATCTATTGATTCTTGTAACATTACACTATAATGTTTCATTTAAATCGCCCCCGTTGAATAGATTTTCTGCGATGTCTTCAATTTTCTCTGCATTTTCTAAGAAGAAATTATTCCATCCCTCTTCAGACCAAATTTCAAGTCGGTCATTTGCGCCGATAACAACACATTCTCTGTCGATACCGGCGTACCTAACCAATGGGGAGGTAATGTTAATTCGACCTTGACGATCAAATTCACATTCAGTGGCACCAGAAAAGAAGGATCTGATGAACGTACGAACGTCTTTTTTGGTAAAAGGTAGAGTTTTTAATTTGGCAACTATTGTATTCCACTCTGATTCAGAATATACGTAGAGACATTTTTCTAAACCGCGAGTTATTATAAACTTTTCGCCAAGTTCTGAACGAAATTTGGCAGGAATTATAAGTCGTCCTTTGTCATCAATATTATGATGATATTCGCCCATAAACATTTTCAAATCCCCCACTTTCCTCCACAATGTACCACTGTCTATAATAATAATACTTTAATTAACATATTTTGTAAATGCTTTTTGCAAACTGTGGGTTCTATAAATTGTAAATTTACGTAAAATTTAGTGATTTAGATATTGACTTTTAGAAAATGTAACAGGAACTTTTTTTAGGAGATATTTTGTTACTATTGATTGAATTACACCTTTTTTATACATAAACTTTTAGTTGTTTTAATTAGCACTAAAAAAGGATGATTTTTTTCATCATCCTTATTTTATCTTTTTGGCTTATAGTTTTATTTTTTTGTAATATAGACTTAATGTTCCTAAACTTATGATGAATCCTATACCGATAATTCCAATCAGTTTACCAACTGTGTTTGGATTAATTACATCTCCATCATTTGTTATTTTTTTAAATATTACTTCTATTTTTACATCTGATGAAGGCATTGTGAATGTGTAATCAGTAAATGTTAATACATTACCATTTGCATCTGTTACTTTTACTTCTCCTAAAACATATCCCTCTTCTGGTGTTACAGTAAATTTAACAGCTGTTCCACTTTCTGCTTCAATATGATCAGCTTCTACTGTACCATTTCCATCTGTTATTGTTTCTATGTTATAAGTATTATGTTCAATTAGTTGCAAGTTGAATTCTATGCCAAAAGTAGATTCATATCCACCACGTTCAAGTGAATATATCTTTATATTATGTTCTGAATTATCGAGATATCTTCCTTCTGAATCTAATTCTATATCAGAAGAAGCTACTTTAATTTTATCTGATAACGTAGATTTTAGATTTCCTTCTGTTATCTCACCTGTTGCAAAGTTTATTGTTGTTTTTTCTGTACCGTGAATTCCACCTAAGTCTAATATAAGTATGTCATCAATGAATACCCATACACAGTCGTCAGCTTCTATTTCAAAAGTTATATCGTTATTGTTATTGTCTTTTCCATCTGTTGGCTGAGTAAAATCAAATTCTAATTTCATTCCGAAAGCGAAATTTCCATTTCCGATACCTTCTGTATATCCTGAAAAATATTCGTTGTAAGCATCTTCGTTACCGTGAGCTCCTTTTCCTATTAGTTCGGCATTATCATCAAGATCGTTAAATGGCATGAATTTTGCTTTATTTTTTTCGCTTGATGGTGTTGCATAAACTATAAAATCTTTTTGATTTGAGTTAGAACTTACAAGTGAAGCAAAATTCTCTTCGCTATTATATTTATAATATCCTTCTGCATCTTTAGTGAATAAATGATTAAGTGTATCTGTTGTAGTGTTGCCACCATATATTATTTTACCTTCTACTTCATTTTCATCAAATAGATATGATAAACTTTCTCCTTCATATCCTGTTTCTTGTGATAATACTGGGTATCCTTCTTTTAACGATTTATCTACTATATTTTGGGCGATGAATTCCTTACTACCAGTTTGGTAACTAGTCGTATGACTTTGGATCATCTCTTCATTCCAGCTTCCACTCCATCTATTAAACCAATATTCTGAATCTCCGATTCCAGCTACAAAAAAAGGTCTTTGTGAGTTATTTGAAGTATTAATTCCTTCAACGTATCCATCTTTGTATGTGAACGAATAATCAAATGCCATTATATTTATTGTCTTACTTGTATCTTCTGTTGTTACTGTTTTTAAATTATTTTTTTGTTCTTGTGATTCATAAAGTAAATATACATGTACTTCTGAAATATTTTTAGTTTGCCATGCAATTTTATTTCCATTACTTGGATAATAATACCATCCATCTTCTTCGCTACTAAACGAAATTTCTTCAGCACTTTCGCCATCTATTGAGTCGATTTTGGCTCCAATATAATTGTATTTCAATTCATTTTCAGATGTTAAGGCTCTTCTATTTTTTAATATTATTGTATCTCCATCATTTGCTAGAACATCCCAATTTGTACTTCCATCTATTTCTTTATTATTTGTTATATCATAGTAATGAACTATTGTGTTTCTTGTTCCTAACGAAGCAGTCGTCCAAATAATATCGAAACTTTTATTGTCATATTCTACTATTTCGTTACCTTCCTGATATTTTTGTAATTCTATTAAATTTTGTGATACGTTTGCTTTTGATACGCAGATGCAAAGAACAACACAAAATAATAGTACAATTGTAAATAAGTTTGTTTTCCTCATAACTTCCACTCCTCTATTATCTATAAAAATTTTACCCCCCCCCCCGAACTTCCGTGTCAAGTGTTTTTTTACAAAAAAACAGTATTTGTCATATATTCTTTTTGAATTATTTTTTTCAAAAATAAAAAAGAGTTTTCACTCTTCTATTTCTTCATTGATTGATGTTCTTCTAGATTTAAAGTTAAATCACATTGATAACGATAAATACGTTCATCTTGACTAGAGATTCTTTTACCACCAAACTTTTCAATTGTCTTTTGGGAAGGAATGTTATCGTTATGAGTGGTGATTGTTACTTGGTTGATACCGAATGATATGATTTTTTCTTTTATTAAACTTAATGCTTTGTACGCATAGTTGTGACCTCTAAATGGTTCTTTAATGTTGTAACCGATATCTCCTAACCACTGATAATCTGTTACTCCTCTATATTCGATGTTACCTATTTCAACTGGTGTATTATGAAGGAAGATTATACCCTTAAAAGCTGGTCCTTCATTAATCATAGTTAGATAAATATCAATTTCTCCATCTGATAGAGTTGGTTTCTCTTCATATGTTTTAAGAATAGAATTTAGATCTTCTAGTTTAAAAGTAGAATGCATTCTTTCTAAATCTAATTTATTTACCAAACGATATAATGCTGGTTCATCTTTTATTTTAGAGGTTATGTTATCAATTAAAGCTATTTTTTTAGAAGTTAAGTCTCTTTCGAATGCCAGATTATCTTTGTCAGAAGCTCGTTTTGTTTCTGGTGTTATGGAAGAAGGCTCTTTTTGAGTAGTTATGTGACTTAATATTGCGATTAGTTCTGTACAATCAATTATCTCTTTAATAATTAGCCATAACTCATCTACATTTTGATTGAAGGCGTAGAAAGAACTCATGTTATCTGATTCTGCTTTGATAATTCGATAAAGATGATAAGCTTTGTTTTTAGAATCTCCCAATTTATTTTTCAAATATTTTATTCTTGATTGGGGATTAGAACTATAAGAACTTAATTTCATTTTGTCACCTTCTTTTACTAATTATACAATATATTTTTATTATAAAAAGAAAAAAAGAACTTTTTAAGTTCTTTCTACATCATTTTTCCTTTAGCTCCTTTTGAACCTTTAGCTCCGTCGTAAGTACTTAGAACGTTTGAATCGAAGCTAGTTACTTTTTTACGAGAATCTTTGTAATCTTTGATAGCTCCCTTAATAAGTTCATCTAGAAGTTGTGGGTATTTTTTACCTTTTGGTGTATAGAAGAAGAATGCTAAGCAACCAGGGATTGTATTTGGTTCGTTAACATAAACTTTTTTAGCTTTTTTATCCACTAGGAAGTCGAATCTTGTTACACCTTTTAGATTTAAGCATCTGAAGGCTTTTTTAGATACTTCGTAGATTTCTTCTTCAAGGTCTTTATCTAGGTCAGCTGGGATTTTGAAACCGCTAGTAGCTATTTTGCCACCATTGTTTCCTTTAGCTCCGCCTTTTTTACCACCTTTGCCTTTTTCACCGATGTATTTATCTTCGAATGTTAGGAAGTCGTTGTCAGTTAACATTTCACCAATTAGGGAACATTCCATTTCTTTGCTATTACCTAGAACAGCGCAGTCAACTTCCATTAGGTTTTTAACCATTGCTTCAACAACGATTTTTTCGTCGTATTTGATAGCTTCTTCGATAGCTTCTTTTACTTCGTTTTCATCTTTAGCTACTTCGATACCTACACTACTACCTAAACGAGCAGGTTTTACGATAACTGGGTAACCTAGTTTTTTGATGTCTTTTAATACTTGGTCTTCGTTATCACGATATTCATGATCATAGAACCAAGTGTAATCTACTACTGGTACACCTGATGCTGCCATTACTTGTTTTTGAACTACTTTGTCTTGACCAAGAGATGCACCTAACATAGATGGACCAACGTATGGAATTCCTAAAGTATCAAGATATCCTGATAAAGAACCATCTTCTACTCCTTTACCATGAACTATTGGGAAGGCAACATCGATTGTGTTAGCTACTCCTTTAAATATTCCGCGTTTCTTTTGTAAGATGAATTTATCATCTTTTTTAGTTAGAGTTACTTCTTTAGCTACGTATGGTACTTCTTCTAAGTTTTTATATGAAGCCATATCTTTTAAAGCTTCTCCTGTGTACCAGTTTCTATTTTTACTAATGTAGATTGGTACTACTTCGTACTTTGATGTATCGATGAAACTCATTGCTTGAACTGCTGTTATAATACTAATTTCATGTTCAACTGTTTCACCACCAAATATTACTCCTACTTTTATCATTTTTTATCACTCCTTATTTTTTCATTAAATGAATCTGGTAAATCATTTTCTAATAATACGTATGTTTCTTTGTCTTTTAATTTCATCATTAATGGGAAGGCATCCATTACATCGTTTAAGATATGAATTTTTTCTTTTGGGAATTTCTTTTCAATTAAGCCTTCATAAATTGGCTTGGTCTTTTCTTCTCCAATCAGGATTACTTCATCAGTATTGTCGGCGATTTCGCGACCGAATTCTTTGTTTACTTCGTCTTCTTTTGCTCCTACTTCAATCATACCTGGTGTTACAACGATGTGTTTACCTGGCATCATGTTTAGAACTTCTAGAGCCATTTTGCATCCCATTGGATTTGAATTGTAAGCATCATCTATTATATTGATGTCATAGTATTTAGTCATTGATAGACGATGTTCGATTGGGGCGACTCTCTTAACTGCTTTTTGTAAGTTGGTAATACTAATACCTAGTTCTTTTCCAAGAGTTATTCCTGCTAAGATATTGTAGATATTATTACGACCTAATAGCTTAGTTTCGAATTCGTATTCTTTACCATCTTTAAATACGGCCGTAAATTTTGTACCTTTATAAGTTAATTCGATATCTTTAGCATAGCAGTCTACTTTTTTGTTATCTATACCAATCCAAAGTATCTTACAATCATTTTTTATTTTGTAACTTAGTTGTTTTTCATCATCACCATTTAAGATACCGATACCATCACTAGGTAGTGATTCGATAAGTTCAAATTTGGTATGTTGGATTGCTTCTTCTGAACCGAATGTTTCTAAATGAGCTAATCCTACTCTAGTTAAAATACCGTATTTAGGATGAACTAAATCACATAGTTCTTTTATTTCACCACTTTTACAAGCACCCATTTCAGCTATAAAGTAATCATTGTATTTATCAAGATGTTCGTTAATAGTAATCATTAAACCAAATGGTGTATTGTAGTTAGCAGGTGTTTTGAAGACATTGTATTTTACTGATAATATATCATGTAAGATATTTTTAGTACTTGTTTTACCATAACTTCCTGTTACACCGATTACTTCCATATTAGTCATACTAGCTAATTTAGTTTTAGCTTTGTTTTCAAAGTGTTTACCTACTATTTTTTCAAGAGGTCTATTTAAGAAGTTAACTAACATAATAATAAATAAGTTAATATATGATAAGAATCCTAAGATAAGATAATAAGTACTTAAGTTATATTCATCGAATGTAGCGTACATTATTATACATGGTATTAAATAGATTATTGTATTTGATAAGATTAATCTTTTTATACGAGCTGTGTACTTTAAAGGAAGTTTATGTTTTTCTTTTTTTCTTCCTTCTACAAAGACATATGTAATAAATAAGTAGATTACAATAAAGATGTAAGGACTTATTATATTTAGAGAATCATTTAACATAGTAAGAATAAATACTAAGAATAAGAGATTCATATTAATAAAATTATCTTTGTAATTTTTTATAATCCATTTTATATAACGGTATCCTCTATTGTATCTGTTTTGTTGTAGCATATGAAGAGATTTAACACTTATTATAGATATATGAATTATGTAAATTAGAATTGTTATTAGAAATAATGTATTCATGTGACACTTCCTTACTTCATAAATGATTCTATTATGGCGTTAGTTTGACCTAGACGTTCTAGATAAGCATAATGGGTGCAACCTTCATAGATTGCTAAGCCACTATCTTTAATTAGTTTTTCTAATTCGTAGGCATCACTAACAGGAACAGCTTCATCATTAGTTCCCCATATTATAAATGTTGGACATTTAATATTTTTTATTTGTTCTGTTAAATCAGTATTAATGTGTTTTACAAGGATTTCTTTCATTAGTGGAGAGGCGTTTTTGTAATCAGTTGATCCTAGATGATTTTTCATTTTTTCTGCTAGATTGCTTAGTCCTGGTATTGATTTAGCTTTCTTTAGAAGTCTTACTTTTAAAGATGGTTTTTTTATTTTTACTTTGTAAGGACTAGCTAGGAGCATTATCTTATCTACGGGATATTTTGTTGCATAGATAAGGGTTAGTTTACCACCAAAGGAATGACCTATTATATTTGGTTTAGTTATTTTTAATTCTTCTAGAAGAGAATGAATCATATCAACATAGTCTTCTAATGTCCAAGCATAATCTGGTTCATCTGATTCGCCAAATCCTGGTAAATCTAAAATTATTAGGCGATGTGTTTTAGTAAATGGTTTAGCAATTGGTTCCATCATTGCAATATTTTGACCCCAACCATGTAGATAGACGATTGGTGTTCCTTCTTTATTGCCGAAGTCTTTATAATTTATTTTTACGCCATTATATTTATACATTTATATCACCCTATTAATTATATGACTTAAACTGCCATCTATAACATATATTTTAGCACATATATTAAGCGTTGTACCTAGTTTAGAGGGTTTTTACACCTTTTTTTGACAGAAAAAAAGAGAGTTTTCTCTCTTGAATTTATTACTAACGATAGAATGTTTTAGCTGAGTCTGGATTGAAAGTATATAATTGAGGTGGACGATATCCTTTATCAGCTACACGAAGATCTATTTTACGACAGTATCTAGCATATTTCTTACGGAAGTTTGACTTGTCGACTGTTTCTTCTCTAATTAGTTCATAAGTTTGACGAACATCTTCTAAAGTAAATACTTCTGGTAATAGATTGAAGATAATACTTGTGTTAGCTATTCTAGCTTTTAAATATTTATAAGCAGTTAGGATTTCTAAGATGTTCTTTTCTTCTTTTAATGGAATGTTCTTGATGTTGTGGTAATACTTAACTTTGTTATTCTCTTCTACTTTGGTAATATCGTAAGTATATTCTTTGTCAGCTAAGCGAATGTTTTTTGTTGTACTTGCAACAAATGGAACAAATTCATATTCTTCATTTATTTTTTTGATATCGTTTAGCTTAGCAACAGCAATATATATTATATCTATTCTGTTATCAGAGAAGAACTTACTATCACCAAAGGTATATACTTGTTCAGTATGAAATTTAGTTGTATTAATTATTTTAGCTAGTTCTTGTTTAGCTAATGTTCTAATATCTTCTTTATTATCGAATTCTACGCGGAATAATTCTTTAGTTTCTTTATTTACTAAGACTTTTAGAATTTTCTCGTCATTTCTTTTTACTGAAGTACTTTTTATATCATCAAGGACAAACAAACAACAAACTATATTTATTTTCATATTATCACGCTTTCGTATTTTAATTTTAACCTATTATAGAGAGAAAATCAAACAAGAAAAAAAGAGCTTTACTAAGCTCTACTTGAATATTTTCCGTCTTCTGTAGAAACGATAATTCTTTCACCTTCACTAATAAATAAAGGAACTTTTACTACAAGACCGTTTTCTAATGTTGCATCTTTTTGTGCATTATTAGTTGTATTACCTTTAACTGCTTCTGTAGTTTCAGTAACAGTATATTCAACCTTTTCAGGTAATGTAATACCAATTATTTCTCCTTGATAGAAAGCAATTTGTACTTCCATATTTTCAAGTAAGAATTTCTTTTCTTCAGCTAATTTATCTTCAGAAATTTCAGTTTGTTCATATGTTTCATTATCCATGAATACATAACCTGTTCCACTATTATATAGATAAGCCATTTTTTTCTTTTCTACATGAGCTTTTTCTACTTTAACACTACTATTAATAGTTTCTTCAATAGTAGCACCAGTTCTTAAGTTACGCATTTTAACTTTCATGAAAGCAGCACCCTTACCTGGTTTAACATGTAAGAAGCTTTGAACTAAGTATAATTTACCATCATAGATGATAGTCATACCATTTTTTATATCATTAATATTAATTAATCCGTTCATTAATTACACCCTCTTACACTATTTTTTTTCTTTATGAACAGTTTTTTTGTTACACCATTTACAGAATTTATTTAGTTCTAGTTTTTCTGTTGTATTCTTTTTATTTTTAACAGTAACATAGTTTTCATGTTTACATTCTGTACAAGCTAAAGCTATATTAGGTCTATTTTCATTTTTTGCCATAGTACTGCCCTCCTTTTTTAATCCGGTACTATTGTATCATAAATTTTTCATTTTTCAAATACTAATTTACTAACTTCTTTGGAAATATAGCGGTTTATTGGGGCTATATAGGTATCTTTATCATTATTATATGAGATATTTGGACTAATTACGACTATTGAATACTCTGGATTATCATATGGAGCGAACATTGCATAGGTCTGGGTTATGGTGGTTATATCTTTAGAATAGACAGTTTCGGATGTCCCTGTTTTACCGGCTGGTTTGTATTCAGTTGATGTATAACCACGACCAGTTCCAGTATATAGTACTTCTTTAAATCCTTCGATAATTCTTTCGAAGTTGGAGTTTTCAACGGTATTTAGAAGATTAGGTTCATAACTATAAATTGTTTTCTCGTTGTCTTTTACTTCTTTTAGATAATGAAGTGAGTAACGATTACCAGAGGTAGCAATGGTATTAATATAATTTGTTAATTGGAGGGCGGTATATGTGTCATATTGACCGATACTAAGATTAAGTAGTAAGTCATCCGCTATTGTCTTTCCTTGAATACCAGTAGATTCGTTTTCTAGGTCGATACCAGTTGAGGAACCCAAACCAAAGGAAGCAAATGTATTACGATAAATATTGAAGTGTTCGGCAGTGGCGTTTAATTTGATATTCTTTTTATATTTGTTACCAGTAAGTTTGATAGCAGTCATGAATTGATAGTAGTTACTAGATGTTTTTAAAGCAGTTATATCATCGATAAGACCTAATTTTTTATATGAGCATTTTTCTGGTACGAGATATAGTTTGACACAGGAATCATTAATCTTTTTACCAATATCAATTAGATTATTTTGATAACCTACAGTATGAGACGCTCCTTTTATGACAGAACCTACTGTAAAAGATGAAGTTAATAAGTTAGTAGAGACATCATGATAACCATCTTTTACTTTCATAATACCAGTACTAGCAATTATCTCTCCCGTATTGGGATTACTAACGATTACATAAGATGTATTATAATATTCAGTATTTTTTAGAGATTCTGATTTATCAAGATTATTTTTAATTATTTCATTTATTTTTAATTGAAGGTCAATATCAATACTAAGATAGACGTCATTACCTTGGACTGATTCTTCTAATAAAGTTAATGAATTATCAGAATTAACTAGATATTTAGCTTTTTCACCTTTTAGATAGTCATCATATTCTTTTTCTAAGTAACTTAGACCAACTTGGTCATTTAGAGAATATCCTTTACTTAAATAGTATTCTTTATTTTCTTTAGAGATACTACCTACTTTACCATAGATATCATTTAGAGTGTCATATAGGTAGATACGTTCTGTTGTATATTCACAAGTAAGTCCTGGAAGATTAGTAGTGTTTACTTTAGAACATATTTCATCAGAGACATCTTCTTGAATTATTTTACTATCATAGCTGTATCCATCTGTTAAAAGATAATATAATTTTATTAATTTTTGTTCTTCTTCAGTATAGGAAGTTTCTATTCTACTTAGTTTTAAATCTTCGATTTCTTTAGTAGTTAGTTTACGACGATTATAGAGGTCTTGTTCTTCTTTAGTTAGTAAAGAGTCTGTTTCTTCATATTTTAGATAATACTTTTTTTGTTCTTCGCTGGTAGCGGGAGATACTTCGATAATGTTATTTAATGTAACAGCAATATCTTTGACATTGATGCCATCTAATTGATGAAAGACGATTGTATTAATTCCAATATTATCTACTAGGACTTTACCATTACGATCTAAGATACGACCACGAGGAGCATTAAGACCATAGACAATTTTTTTTGATACTTGAAGATATTTTTCATAATAATAATCATGTTTAAATACATGAAGATAAGTATAACGAAAGATGACGATTGAAGTTAAGATTGTTATTATAATTAGATATACTTTTTTCATAGAATTCACCTATTATTAGTATTAGAAATAATAAGTTATTCATACAATATTATAGGTGATTTTATGTTTGTTTTAATAGAAAGATATATTAATAATATGAGTATTTATGATTTAAATAATTTTGCAATAAGTAAAGGAATTAATTTGAGTCCGGATGAACTTAATTTTTCTTATAATTTTGTAAAGAAGAATTGGAAGAATGTTTTATCAAATTATAATTTATTTGATTTTGATAAGTATAAAGCTCATTTTAGTGAGGAGAATTTTGGTAAAATAAAGATGTTAATTAAGGAATATACAATAAAATATAGTAGTTATTTAAAATAAAAATGATTAGTTAAACTAATCATTTATTTTGAGTATCTATCAATTTTTTCTTTGATAATGTCGATATCAAAAGGTTTTTTGATAACGTCTACTACATTGTATTCGAATGCTTTATTGATACTGTCTTTACTTGTTTCACCACTAATGATGATAACTGGTACATCTATTTTATTTTTTTCGATGTAATCAAGAACAACAAAGCCATCTGCTTTAGGCATTACTAAGTCTAAAAGAATGATGTTTAGATTTGGATCTTTTTTGATTTTCTCGATTCCATCGTTACCATCAACAGCCATTTTAACATTGTAGTCATTAATAAAGATTCTTTCTAAGTAGTTTCTAATGATACTTGAATCATCGATGATAAGGATTGATTTCATATCATCTTGTTCTAGAGAATCTGGTGTTTCTACAGCATCAAGTTGTTCTACTGGACCATTTTCATATTCAGCAAATAAAGCGTTGATATTATTTTTTAAGATTTTTATTTGTAATTGTGTTTCTTCACTAGAATTTACTAATGATTTATTGAAGGTATCATTAATTCTATCTAATAGTTCTTTCATTATTTATCATCTCCTATATATTTTTTAATTATGTTATATACTTTATCTGTTTCAGTTTTTAATTCTTTGTAGTTATCTTGAATATATTCTACTTTATTTTCTTTACTAGCTAGTTCATGTTCATAGGCGATATCTGCTAGATGATCAATACCAAGATATCTAGATTCACTTTTTAAGGAATGAACTAAAATACTATAATTATCCATGTCATTAGTTGATTTATAATCTTCTAATTCTTTTACTTTACCTGGTAATTCTTCATAATATTGTTCCATTGTCATATTATACATATCAATATCTTTAAGTAGTTTTAAACCATTGTCAACGTTTATACCTTTTTCTTTTAGATATTCAATATTATTCTTGTTAGATTTTTTTGTTTTGTTTTCTTCTTGTTGCGGTTCGTTAATTATAACAACAGGATTGTTTTTATTATTTTCTTTTAGATATTTTCGAAGAATTAAGTATAATTTTTCATCAATGATTGGTTTGGCAAGACAGTCATTGAATCCTAAAGAAAGATATTTTTCTTCCATACCAGAGATAACATCAGCTGTTAAAGCAACGACTGGGGTATCGAAGCCAACAATATTTTGAAGATTTTGAAGTACTTCAGTACCTTTCATTTTGGGCATCATGATATCTAAGAAGATTAAGTTATATTTTTCACCACTTAGAATTTTATCTAAGCAAGCAGCACCACTTTCGGCTTGGTCGACTTTTACTTTATATTCTTTTAGTAAACGTTCTGCTACTTTTAGATTTATTTTATTGTCATCTACTACTAGAACTCTTTCACCTGAAGCATCAAATGGAACCATATTTACTTCAGAAGTTTCTAGTTCATCAGCAGTTTTATTAACTATTTTTTGATTTAGGGTGATAGTAAATTTTGAACCACTACCATATTTGCTTTGGGCTTTTATTTCTCCGCCCATTAGTTCAACTAAATTCTTAGTAATTGTTAAACCAAGACCAGTACCTTCGATTGTAGCATTTTTATCTAATTCAAATCTTTGAAATTTAGTAAATAGCATGTCTAAATCTTCTTTTTTCATACCTATTCCGGAATCTTCAACAATGATATTTATTTTACAATTGCTATTATGATTAGTAGTTTTTATTGTTAATGAAATATATCCTTCATTAGTATACTTAACGGCATTAGTTAAGATATTTAAAATAATTTGTTTTAATCTTACTTGGTCACCATATAATACTGGCGGTAGTGAAGGATCTATATCTACTCTAAATTCTAAAGGACGACTACCTATTCTAGATCTAGTTAGTGATACTACTTCTTTCATTAGTTTTCTTGAATCGTATTCGGTGTTAACTATTTCTAGTTTGTTAGCTTCGATTTTAGAAATATCTAGAATACCATTAACTATTTCTAGTAAACCATTAGAGGCCATTACAATATCTTTTACTTCTTCTTTGATTTCATCTGGAATGTTTTCCTTAGAGATTGCTTGACTAAAACCAACGATGGCATTAAGTGGTGTTCTTATTTCATGAGACATATTTGATAAGAAATCTGTTTTTGCATCGTTAGCTCGTTCAGCTTGTTCTTTGGCTAAGTTTAGCGCTTCGATTAAACGTAAATCAGGATTTTCTATTGTAAAGAATGTGAAAGCTGCAATGTAAGCTGCTACTGCTGATACTAATAAGATATTTGGCCATGTAGATTGAATAACAATTGCTAAAATGGCTAGAATTATAAAAGCAATTGGTGGCCAGTATTTTTTATCTTTAATACGTTTACGATTTAATATAAGGACAATAATCCAAAGTAAAATATAAACACCTGCACAGAAATAACTAAAGATAGCACAAGGTCCATAAGAATACATCATATTAGGATCACTATAAATATATAAAGGTAACATTAAGATAACAGCACACATAAATAAATTGGTAATAATGAATCTGACAAGAATTTTTCTAAAGTATGGCATGTTTTTATTTTCAGTTATTAAAACGTGACCAAGATTCTTAGAAGATGATATAACAAATAAATAATAAGTGAATATTGTCATCCAAGTTATTATACATATTAAATATAATTTAGCTACGGGAAGATTTAAAGGGCTTTGAGGATGCTTAATACCAATATAAATACTTAGCATATCGAAAATTAAAGTCGTTATTGTTGATATAACAATACTTGTGTAAATATTATTTTCTAAGGTTTTAATTTTCTTTTTATTAAAATAGATTATTGCTACAAGAATAATGTAGAAGAATCCTGATATTTGAAAGAATAAACTTGTCATATTATTACCTACCTTTTCATTAGTATTATAACACAAGTCTTATTTAGGAAGTATTTATTTCCAAGAAAAAAACCAGATTACTCTGGTTTATTTTGAATATCTATCAATTTTTTCTTTAATGATATCAACGTCGAATGGCTTTTTAATAACATCTACTACATTATATTCGAATGCTTTATTGATGCTGTCTTTGCTTGTTTCACCACTAATGATGATAACTGGTACATCTATTTTATTTTTTTCGATGTAGTCAAGGACAACAAAGCCGTCGGCCTTTGGCATTACTAAATCTAAAAGAATGATATTTAGATTTGGATCTTTTTTGATTTTTTCGATTCCATCGTTACCATCAACGGCCATTTTAACATTGTAGTCATTGATGAAAATTCTTTCTAAGTAGTATCTGATTATACTTGAATCATCGATGATAAGAATTGATTTCATATCAGCTTGTTCTAGAGAATCAGGTGTTTCTACAACATCAAGTTGTTCTACTGGACCATTTTCGTATTCAGCAAATAAAGCATTGATATTGTTTTTTAATATTTTTATTTGTAATTGGGTTTCTTCACTGGAATTTACTAATGACTTATTGAATGTGTCATTAATTCTATCTAATAGTTCTTTCATTATTTATCTCCTTCTATAAATTTTTTTATTAAATCATATATTCTAATAGATTCCATTTTTAATGTTGAATAGCTTTTATTAACGAATTCTTGGTTATTTTCTTTACTAGCAAGTTCGTGTTCATAAGCCATATCGGCTAGATCATTAAATCCTAGATATCTAGCTTCAGTTTTTAGAGAATGAGCTAGGATACTATAACTATCTAAATCTTTATTCTTTCGATATTCATTTAGTTGATTTATTTTTTCTTCTAGTTCTTCGTAGAATTCTGTCATTGTCATTTTGTACATTTCAACATCTTTTAATAATTCTAAACCTTGTTTAACATTAACTCCGTTTTCTTCAAGTAGTTTAAAATTATTTTTTTCATTCTTGCTAAGATCTTTACTGGTGATTGCTTTAGTAGAATTTTTATTTTCTCTTAAATATTTTTTAAGAATGTAATATAGCTCTTCTTCAACAATTGGTTTTGCTAAACAATCATCAAATCCTTGAGAAATATATTTTTCTTCCATACCAGAGATAACGTCAGCTGTTAGGGCAACAACTGGAGTGTTAAATCCAATTATGTTTTTTAGATTTTGTAAGACTTCTGGTCCTTTCATTTTGGGCATCATGATATCTAAGAATATTAAGTCATATTTTTTACCATCAAGAATTCTATTTATACATTCTGAACCTGATATAACTAGTTCTATTGATAAGTTATAATCTCTTAGTAAACGTTCAGCAACTTTTAAGTTGATTTTGTTATCATCTACTACTAGAACTTTTTGACCTGAGGCGTTGAATGGTTCGACTTTACCAACTGTTTCAGCTTTTTCTACTTCTTCTATTTTTTTAGAACTTATTTTTTGATCTATTTCGACAGTGAATATTGAACCTTTACCATATTCACTATTAACAGATATTTCACCATTCATTAGTTCAACTAAGCCTTTAGTGATTACCATTCCAAGACCTGTACCTTCGACATTGGCATTTTTGTCCATATCGAATCTTTGATACTTAGTAAATAACATTTCTTGGTCTTCTTTTGTCATACCTATTCCACTATCTTCTACGGTAATAGATAAACGACTTATGTTATTACGATTACGGGCTTTGATTGATAATTTAATATATCCTTCATTTGTGTATTTAACAGCGTTAGTTAGAAGATTGATTATAATTTGTTTTACTCTCATACTATCACCATATAATACTGGAGGAAGTTTATCATCTATTTCTGTTTTAAATTCTATTACTTTACTACCGATACGTGCATTTATTAAACTACATGTATCTTTAATTAATTTTTTAGTACTATAATCGACATTAACTATTTCAATACTATTAGCTTCTATTTTAGAAATATCTAGAATACCATTAACTATTTCTAATAGGTTATTAGATGCTGTTAGAATGTCTTGAACTTCTTCTTTAGCAGTACCAGAGATATCTTCTTTAGCTAGAGCTTGACTGAAACCAATTATAGCATTAAGTGGTGTTCTGATTTCATGAGACATACTTGATAAGAAATCTGTTTTAGCGTGATTAGCAGTTTCTGCTTGTTCTTTTGTAACATTTAATTTTTCAATCATATGAATATCAGGATTTTCTAGAGTAAAGAAAACTATTACAGTTATCATAGCGATTGAAGGTGTTATGAAACATATTTCTGGTTTTACATTTTGCATTATTACTGCAATACCACAAATTACACAGAAGATATAAATAGGAATAAACTTTTTATTTTTCCAATTATTTTTATTTTTGAAGATGAAGATTAACCAGAAAACAATGAATATTGCCGAAATAACATAAGCTGCTATCATAGCTGGTCCTGATTGAGTAAAATATTTACCATCTACGTGAATATTAACTGGTAAAAGCATCATTATAGGTAGTGATAATAACATACCTAATATCATCCAACGACGTCCTTTAATAAAGTGATCTTTATTAGGATTTTCATCTAGAGATATGTTACCAGCATTTAATTTAGTAGAAATACAATAAACATAGTAAGTAAATATTATGACATAATTAACTAACATCCATAGATTAGCTTTGAAAAGAAAGTATGTCATAAAGGAGATTGGATGAGATATAGCATATATTCTACTAGTTAAATCGACTATGATAGTACATATTGTATGAATAATTAAACTTTTAAAGACAATATTTTCGATTGTATTGATTTTTTTCTTACGAAAGTAGATTATGGCGATAAGTGTAACATATAAAAATGCTGATAATTGTAAATGTGTATTCATTCTATCTACTCTCCTTTTTATTTATCTAAATATTTTTTGATTATATCGTAAATTCTTATTGATTCCATTTTTAATTTAGAATAATTTTTATTTACGAAATCAATGTTGTTGTCTTTGGCAGCTAGTTCGTGTTCATATGACATGTCTGCTAGGTCGTTACAGCCTAGATATCTAGCTTCTGTTTTTAGTGAATGAGCTAGAATACTATAACTATCCATGTCTTCTTGTTCTTTATATTCATTTAAGTCATTTAATTTGCTTTCTAATTCATCATAGAATTCTGTCATTGTCATGTTGTACATTTCAATATCTTTTAATAGTTCTAAACCTTGTTGGACATTGATACCATTTTCTTCTAAGATTGTTATACTTTGTTCTTTTTTAGATTTTGGTTCTTCTTGATTATTTGAAGAAGTTTTTTCTTCTTTTGTTTCTTTTAGGTATTTTCTTAAAACATGATATAAATCTTCGTCGACGATTGGTTTTGCTAAACAATCATCAAATCCTTCACTAGTATATTTTTCTTCCATACCAGAGATAACGTCAGCTGTTAAAGCAACAACTGGTATTTTGAAACCAATTATATTTTTTAAGTTTTGTAAGACTTCTGGTCCTTTCATTTTTGGCATCATGATATCAAGGAAGATTATGTCGTATTTTTTACCATCGAGAACTCGATTGATACATTCTTCACCAGAACTTACTAACTCAACTTTTAAATTGTATTCTTTTAATAAACGATCTGCTACTTTTAAGTTAATTTTATTATCATCAACTACTAATACTTTTTGACCTGAAGCATTAAATGGAACGATGCTTGTTGCTTGTTCTTCTTCATGAAGATCTTCTAATTTTTTAGTACTAAGTTTTTGATTTAAAGTTACTTTGAAAGTTGTTCCTTTTCCGTATTTACTTTGGATATCTATTTCACCTTGCATTAAGTCGACTAGGCCTTTAGTAATGGCCATACCAAGACCAGTTCCTTGAATATTAACGTTTTCATCCATATCAAATCTTTGGAATTTTGTAAATATTTGTTCTAAGTCTTCTTTAGTCATTCCTATTCCACTATCTTCAACTATTATAGTTAATTTTACATCTTCTTCTTGTTGTTCACTTTGAATATCTAAAAGAATATAACCTTGTTTAGTATATTTTACAGAGTTAGTTAATAAGTTCGTGATTATTTGTTTTACTCGTAGGACATCACCGTATAGAACATCTGGTAATTTATCATCAATATTAGTTTTAAATTCAATAACTTTACTTCCGATACGAGAATTTACAACGTTACCAACATCACTGATTAATTTTTTAGTACTATAATCTACTTCAACTATTTCGATTTTGTTAGCTTCGATTTTAGAAATATCTAGAATACCGTTAACTATTTCTAATAGATTGTTTGAAGCATTAAGTATTTCTTTTACTTCTTCTTTTGCTGAACCAGAAATCGGTTCTTTAGCTAGTGCTTGACTGAAACCAATTATGGCATTAAGTGGTGTTCTAATTTCATGCGACATACTCGATAGAAAGTCTGATTTAGCATGATTGGCTGCATCTGCTTGTTGGGTTGCGATATTTAAATTTTCGATTAATTGTAAGTCTGGGTTAGTAATTGTAAAGTAGATAACTGTGGTTGTGAAAGCAGCAATAACTACATTTACTGGAGTTTGTGGGTATAATAATTGAGCAGCTAAACCAATCATTATTAAGAAGTTAAATACATAAACCGGAGTGTATTTTTTGTGTTTTACATTGATTCTATTTGATAAGATGAAATACCAAATTACACCTAAACAGATTGCTATACAATAATATGAGAAATATAAGGCTGGTCCACCAATTATTATGTAACCATCGTATGGTACAACACTGACTGGTAGATTTAAGATAATTGTATCTACTGTTATGATAATACAAATTGTAACTATTAACATATTAATGAAATGTTTAAAGTTTTCATTTTTTCCGGATAGAACGAAACCATCATTACGAGGAGAATGTAAAGGTTCCAAGGGATTTCAAGGAGTTCAAGGTATCCAAGGAGTTGCCGGAGCGACTGGACCTACAGGTCCTC
>CAVAGO010000008.1:0-40139 GCA_963588075.1 bacterium
TTATTTTGAAAATACAACAATAGATGATGTAGATATAATAGCTAGTAATATGGTTAATAAACGAGAAGATATTGCTTTACCATATATCTATATGAAAGAAGAAAATGTTGTTTTTGATAAGATTGCTTACTTTAATGATGATAAAATGGTAGGACTTATAGATAGTAAAATGTATAACTTTTTAGAATTAGATAGTATTAATGTTAATTTTAATAATAACGGAAATACGATTGGAATATACAAAAAAGATATTGGATATGAAGTAAAAAATAAAGAAGTTATTATAAAAGTTAAAACTTATGGAACAGTAAAAGAAATTAATGATGAGATTAATCTTAAAGATACAGATAGTTATGGTAAATTAGAAAAGACTATTGGTAAAACTATGGAAAAAGAAATAACTGAATTTATAGATAATACTTTAGATAATAAATCAGACTTACTAGGATTAGAAGATAAATACTATAAAAAATATAAGAAAGATATGGAAGATATAAAATATAAAGTAGAAGTTGAACTTATAGTAAATAGAAATGGAACAATATATGGGGTGTTAAATGATAACTAAGAGACAATATAATATATTAAGTTTTTTTCTTACTAGAGCATTATTTTTAGGTGGAGGATTAAGTTTATTAGTTGGATTATCTAAAAATGATTTAGTCTTTTCAGGAATACTTGGAATGTTACTAGGATATTTTATACTATATCTATTCTTTAAAAAAGGTAGAACTAATAAATACTTAAATGTCTTAATAGCAACGATGATACTTACGATAAATACATTATCTAATACAGTTTTAACTAGTACATATTTACTTTATAGTACACCTACTCTTTTAATTGTTTTAGTATTTTACTTAACAATACTTTATGGAGCTAAAAAAGATTTCAAAGTTATTGGGAGAATCACAGAAATATTTATCTATGTATCAGCTTTTGAAATAATTTTATCTGTACTAGGATTAATACCTTTAACTGATTTTAATCGTATGCTACCTTTATTTACCACTAAATTTATTAATATAATAAAAGGAATTATTGTCTTTTGTGGAGCTTCTGTATTACCTAATATATTATTAATAAATTATAAAGGAGACTTGAAATTCAAAGATGTATCTTGGGGATATATAGTTGGTTCTTTATTAATGATTTGTGTATTATATTTAATTGTTACTATTTATGGTAGTGAATTTGCTAGTATTACAAGATTTCCAGAATTCTTAATACTTAAAAAAATTGATATAATGGGATATTTTAATAATGTAGAAAATATATTAGTTACTGAATGGATGGTTAATATATTAATTAGTGCTATGGTATGTATAAAAACTATTAAAGATAATGTATCTAATATATTCTTTTATGTTATTGTAATAGGATTGATTTTAGGTAGTGAGTTTTTCTTGAATAGGAGTTATGTTAATATACTTTATGTTAAACAGTATTTCTATTATATTAGTTTTGGACTTATTATAATTAGTTTGATTATAAAAAAAAGTAAGAATTAATGATTCTTACTTTTATTTTGCATTAAGGTCAACAACTACTGGGTCTTTGAATGTCTTTTCGTTATTTGTTTGACCAGTTACTTTATATACTGTTTTTATTAAACTATCTTCACTACTATCATATTTATGAACTAAACTGATTACATAACCATAATTGTTTTGGTATCCTTGTTTATTTAAAGTATTTAAAATATTGTCTACTATTAAACTATAATCGACTGTTGCAGTATCAAATTGATCTTGTACTTCGATTATTATTTTATATTTTTGACTATTTAAATAATCTTTTTCAGACATAGTTAGATATTTTTTTAAGTTTAATTCTGTACTAACTTTAAATTGATTTTCAATATCATTTTCTTTTTGATATATTTCATAATATTCATCACAATCAACACAATCACCGACAAAAGTACAATTTTTTTCTGGGTATAATGAGATATTTACTTCATCAGCATTAGTTATATTTGTTAATTCGCTTATAAGTGATTTCTTTATTTGATTTAGAACTATTGTGTCCATATAAGAATCTATTACAACATATTCAGTAGATCCTTCGTTATAAGCGATGCTATTAACTTCCATTTTATTGCCATAATCATCTGAACATACTCTAGTTACAACTTTTCGATTGTCTTTAGTAAGAGAATGTTTTTCTTTTGATTCATCACATGTGAAGTTTAGATTATAACGATTTTTTAATGTTTTCATGACAAATTCTTCTTCTGTTTCAGCAACTACTACTGTTTGTTTTTGGAAAACAAATTTATAGAAAACATCACGATAATTAGTATACAAATATGCTGGTACTGCTATTACGGCAGCAAAGAATAAGAAATATCCGATTGTTTCTAAAGCTTTAACATTTTTTCGGTCAGCAATTAATTTGGTAATCATATTTGATAAGATAAGACCAACGAAGGCAACTACGGCACCAGCAATAGCATAATAAGTCCACATATCCATTTGTTCTTCTTCAATCATCGACATTATAAATGTTAAAACAGCAACAATCATTCCACCAACCATAATAGTTATTGGAAATGTTGATTCTTTTTTGTTTTTAATAGCAGATATAATTGTTCCTAAAACGACATATGCTGGAATTATAAAAATAAAAATTTCAGATTTTTGAATTGTTAAAGATAAAGATAGATATGTTACGATAGCGGTTAATACAATAAAGAAAAATGATTTATTAGCTGCATTTGTTGTAGCTACTTTTTCTTCATGCTTTTGAATAGCAGTTGCTTCTGCTTGACGCGCTTCTTGTTCCTCTTTTGCTAATTGATCATAATAAGCTTGAGGAATTTCAATAATTGGTTTTTGAGTTTCAGGAGTTGGTGTTGCAACAGATTGAACTGGTTGAACTGGTTGATTCATAGGTTGTGGTGGTGTTGCAACATTAGGATTATTTTGAGTATTTGGGATTGGCATATCTAAAATTTCATTATTTGTTTTTGGCAATTCATTATTAAAATTATTATTTTCGTTATTTGGCATTTATAATCACCCTATTCTTATTTAATTATAACATAAAAAAGAAAAATAACAGTAAAAACTGTTATTTTAACCATTTTAATCTATTATATAAAACTACAATAATTATTACTCCTATTAAAGTTAAAAATGTTACTAAAATAATTATGTCAGCTGTCTCAGGATTTTCAACTGAAGCTTTATAATTTACTGTAGTATAAACGTCTTCTTCAGGCATTATAAATTTATTTTCAGTTACGGTAATTGTATTACCTAAAGCATCGATTGCTTCGATAGTATCTACTTCATAGCCTTCATTTGGAGTGATTGTCATAGTTACTTCAGCATTTGGTAAAGCAGTATCTACGACTTCGATTGTACCATATGGACTTTCATTAGCTATTATTGATAAATTAAAATTATAAAATGCTAAAGTTTTGTATGAAGCTCTATTTCTTACCATTTCTGTTGAATAAACAATTAACTGATTGTTTAGTTTAACTATTTCATTTTTAATCATAGTAGAATTGTTGTAACTTTTTGAGAGAGTAATAGTTTCTTCTAACTTACCTGTTGTATCGTAGATAAGAAGATAATCACCATTATCATTTGTTGCTAGAATTACTATTTTACTTTTTACAAATTCAACATCAATGTATGAAGTATATTCTTCTATTTCAGTATCTAAAATAGTAGTACCAGTTGAATCTATTATAGTAAGATGAGCTTTATAGTTGAAACCTGTTGTTTCATCATAAGTAATATTACTTGTATCCCCTACTAATACACTATAATCTTTAGTATAAGATGTTGCATAGTAATGAGTTACTCGATTATTTTCTTCAGTATCGTTCATTCTTATTAAATAGTAGTCACCTTTTAGAACTTTTTTCATTAAATCAGAATCATAACTACTAAGACTACTCTCTGTAATATTTAAAGTATTGTCTATTTCATAGATTGTTGTAGATAACATTGTATCTTCTTCAAATAACATTAGATATACTTTGTTATCATAGCTATAAGCTTTTATAGTAGCATCTAAATCAATTAAATAAGATGTTTCTTTTTGACTTGTTACTTGAAGATTTTCATCTAACATATATACTTTTAAAGCATTTTTTTCGATACCAATTAATAAAATACTATTATTATATTTTATTATGGTTGGATTTGATAAATCAGTAAAAGTTTTAGTACTAGCTTCTGTAAAATCATTATTAGAACTAGAAATTACTGTTTCATTATAATCATAATCATAATCTAAAATATAAAATCTACTGTTTAGAGAGACCATACCTTGGTAATCAGAGATATAGTCTTCAATGGAATAAGTTTCATCATAAGTAAGTAAACTTTCTGCTTTAGTTACATTAATCATTAAGATTGAAATTAAGACTGCGAATAAAACATATATTTTGTTTTTCATATTATCACTATCCTATGATTAATATTATAATATATTTTTAGATAAAATAAAAGAAAAATAATTAAATTATCTTTCTACATCGATATAACAGTCATGACCATTTAAGTCGCATTGTTCTGTTAGTCCGTCTTTCTTAACAATATCTAATGATAATGTTTCATTTTTAATATATTCAGAGAAGCTTGCTACACATTTATCGATATCTTCGTCTCCATTATAGTATAGAGTAATACGATCAGCTACGTTGAAGTCTTTGTTCTTACGTAATTGTTGTACTTTAGATACCATTTCACGAGCAATACCTTCTAGGATTAATTCATCAGTTAGAGTTGTATCTAAGATGATGAAGTTGTTGTTTTCCATACCAACGTTGAATCCTTCTTTAGAAGAGATACGGATATCTACCATATCTAGAGTTACTTCTTTAGTTTCGCCACCGATTTCCATATTAACTACTCCACCTTTTTGTAATGTAGAGATTTCTTCACTAGTTAGTGATTCTAGTTTAGTTTGGAATTCTTTGATTAGTGGACCGAATACTTTACCAACTACTTTGAAGTTTGGTTTTACTGAAAGATTCATGTATTCATTTAAGTCATCTACAAATACTACTTCTTTGATATTAAGTTCTTCTTGGATAAGTGGAACTAAATCAGAGATTAGGTCTTTGTTTTTACCATCTAGTAATGCTTCACTAAGTGGTTGACGTACTTTAATCTTAGTTTCTTCACGAACGAAGCGACCTACTGAGATTAAACTTCTTACTAAGTCCATTCTTTCTTCGATGTGTTCGTCGATTAGTTTCTTGTTATATTTTGGATAGTCAGCTAAGTGAACACTCTTTTCACCAGTTAACTTAGTATAGATTTCATCTGTTACGAATGGTACTACTGGAGCAATCATTCTACATAGTCCTTCTAATACTTCGTATGTAGTAATATAAACTGATTTTTTAGAGTTATCTAGTTCTGATGCCCAGAAACGTTTTCTATTTCTTCTAATATACCAGTTAGATAAGTCTTCTGATACGAAGTCAGTTACAGCTCTTACTACTTTATTTAAATCGTATTCATCGTAACTTTCTGTTACGTATTTTAATAGTTTATTATATTTAGATAATAACCATTTATCGATTTCTTCTCTTTTTGCATATGGTACTTTGCATGCTTCAATATCGATATTGTCTGTATTAGCATATAGAGCAAAGAAACTATATGTATTTTTTAATGGGTTAAAGAATTTAGAATATACTTCTTTAAGTCCGTTCATATCGAAACGAAGTGGTGTCCATACTGGTGATACATAAGGTAGATAGAATCTAACTACGTCGGCACCATATTCTTTCATAGTTGTGAATGGTTCAACGATGTTACCTTTTGATTTGGACATCTTTTTACCTTCAGCATCTTGGATTAGGTCGTTAACTAGAACATTTTTAAATGGAGCTACACCTTTTAAGAATACTGAGATGATAATTAATGTATAGAACCAACCACGAGTTTGATCGATACCTTCACAAATAAAGTCGGCTGGGAATTGATCTTCGAACACTCCGTCGTTTTCAAATGGCCAGTGGTATTGAGCAAATGGCATTGAACCAGAGTCGAACCAGCAGTCGATAACGTCTTTAGTACGAGTCATTGGTTTACCACATTTTGGACATTTTAAGTGAACATCATCAACGAATGGTCTATGTAAGTCGATTGTTTCATCGATATTTTCAATAGCTTTTTCAACTAATTCTTTACGAGAACCAATCATTTCATCATGACCACATTCACAAGTCCAGTATGGTAGTGGTGTTCCCCAATATCTACTTCTTGAGATTGCCCAGTCGTTCATGTTTTCTAACCAGTTACCGAAACGTTTTTCACCAACATATTTTGGATACCAATTTACTTTTTTGTTAGCTGCGATGATTTTGTCTTTAATAGCAGTAACTTTTAAGTAATAAGATGGTTTTGAATAATATAGTAATGGTGAATCGCATCTCCAGCAGTGTGGATAGTTGTGAACCATTTTTTGTTTTTTGAATAATTTATCATTTTCTTTTAAGTAAGCGATTACTTCTTTGTCAGCGTCGAATACTAGAGTACCTTTCCATGGTCCTTCTAAGTATTTACCATCTTCTCCTACTGGATTTAAGTATGGTAAGTCATATTTACGACCAACGTTAGCATCGTCTTCACCAAATGCTGGAGCGATATGAACGATACCAGTACCATCTTCTGCTGTTACGTATTCATCACAACATACGAAGAAGGCTTTTTTATCTACTTTTAAAGCTGGAATTAATTGTTCATATTCCATGTATTCTAGGTCAGTTCCTTTATAAGTTTCTAGTACTTCTACTTCGTCACCTAATACTTTAGATACTAAGCTTTCAGCTAAGATAAACTTATAATCTCCTGATTTTACTTTGACATAAGTTAGTTCTGGGTGTACACATAATGCTACGTTAGATACTAATGTCCATGGTGTAGTAGTCCATACTAAGAAGTATGCATCTTCATCTACTTTTTTCATAGGAACGATTACCGTTTCTACTGTATCTTCTTTATAACCTTGAGCTACTTCGTGAGAAGCAAGTCCTGTTCCACAACGTGGGCAGTATGGTAAAATTTTATGTCCTTCATAGAATAATCCTTGTTTATGGAATTCTTTTAAGATATACCATTCTGTTTCAATGTAATCACAATCATATGTTACATAAGGATTATCTATATCAATGAATTGACCCATTTTACTAGTTAAGTCAGTAAATGATTCTTTATTTTTAAATACTGAATCTTTACATTTTTCATTGAATTCTTTGATACCATATTTTTCGATATCTTGTTTACCACTAAATCCTAGTTCTTTTTCAATAGCTAGTTCTACTGGTAGACCATGAGTATCCCATCCTACTTTTCTTACTACTCTTTTACCATTCATTGTATGATATTTACAGAATGAGTCTTTTAAGAATTTAGCAAGCATGTGGTGTAATCCTGGATAGCCGTTTGCTGTTGCTGGTCCATCAAAGAAAACAAATTTTTTATCGTCTTTGTGTGCTTCTAGAGTTTCATCGTAAATAGCTTTTACACCACCCCAACGAACTAGGGTGTCTGCTTCTACTTCAGAAGCCATTCTTTTGTCTAATTCTTCGAATTTTCTCATATTATTTCTCCTCCATTTCAAAATTTAAATCAGCTAGATGTTCGCCATCAAATCCATAGTGATCATAGATACTAGCAACATCTAGTGTTACTATCTCATCTTTTGTTATTCCTAATTTAGTAAGTGTTTCTTCTACTTTTTCAATAGAAGGTCCTTCTATTTCCATATATTCTGGTATTAGAGGCCATCTATCTAAGTCTATTTCTACACCATCAAGGATGTATTGTGTACGTTTATTTTGTTGGAATCCTCTATTCTTGTAACCAAGTTCTTCTAGTATTTGGTTTGTTTTATCAAAGTCATCTACTACTATTTCTAATTCTTTAGTACCATCTATTGTTTTAGCTCGTAGGTCTTTGATAGTTAGAGTTGTTTTTTTACCATCGGTTCTAAGACGTATCCACTTGTTATCTTGTTTTGGTTTAACATCGTAAACATATCTTTGTTGGAGAGCTGTGAATTTAAACTCAGCACCAAGATTTTCTAATTTCTTAACCATTTCATCATGATTAATTTCTAATACTCTTACTTCGTATTCTGTGTTCATTTTACCAATCCCTTCTAAATAAAAAAAGTTCATAATCTAAGGGCGCAATATATGCGTGGTACCACCTTAGTTTATGAACTTATCATACACTTAAACTCTTAACGCGAGAAACGTTTATTCTTACTAATTTCAGAACAACACATCAGAAGTGATTTTCAATACCTTTTTATTTATTACTCTTTCACCATATGAGTAACTCTCTGGAAACTACTTGGGCATTGACGTCTTCATCAATTGCTTTCATAGTCAGTATTATACAACCGACTTTGAAAAAATGTCAAATGTTTCTTTTATCTCATACCGAAAGCTGACCAAGGATCAGTTACACAAGCTGAACTACCATTTTCGTGTATCTCTACATGTAGGTGTGGTCCTAAAGAATTTCCTGTTGTACCGGTATAGCCGATTAATTGACCTTTCTTAACAGAAACTTCAGCTACTTTGGTACTGGTCATTCCTACAGAACAATGGCCAGCGCCACAGGAAGAACCACTACTACTTTTATATGGACAATCTGTTGTAATAGGCATTTCGATACCATCGGGGAATTTACTGAAATGAGCATATGTTATATAGGTTCCGCTACCATCGTTAGCATATACTCGTACTTGGTTACCAAAACTATATAGAACTCCGTTACAATTTGATTGGATATACTTAGCTACTCCATCATATGGAGCATATACGGGAGTACCTATTGATGAAGAAATATCATGGTATACAGGCGTTTCATTACTACAACCTCCGGTTAGACTAGCACCACTCATACTGTGACTGCCTCCTTGAAATGGAGCAAAATAAGTACCACTTGTTCCAGATGTTAAGATTTCTCCTTCTAAATTGCCACCACTATTATAAGTTTCATTAGATTGTTTACGAGTTTCTTGCTTAGCTTTTTCAAGTGCTTCATATTCTTTTCGTTGTTCAATACGTTCAGCTTTTAAAGCATCTACTTCTTCTTTTTCTTGTTTTTCCATCTCTTTAATATAATCCAAGTTAGCGTTAGTAATACATGTAGCAAAATCAACATTCATATTAACTAGAGATGTAAATATATAGTTCATTATTGTAGGAAGTAGAAAAACTATTATAGATGCTAAGATACGTTTAAAACTTATAATAAGTGTTGATTTCATTGTATCTGCTTTACCATCTAAAACTATTTTAAAGATATTTATTATAGTAGTTATGATAACTATTATAGGTAAGATAGTTAAGATAATAGATAAAACTATTTTTAAAAAATAAAATAATCTTAATACACCACTACTATTACAAATATTTAGTATCAAATACATAATTATCACCTTGAATATATAATACCATTTTTTAACTATTTTGTATGCGTTTAATATCTAGGTATGTTATAATTTAAGAGAATGGAGAGATAAGATGAATAAGAATATTTTCAGAGAGTATGATATACGTGGTGTATACCCTACTCAAATAAATGAAGAAGTAGCTTATACTATTGGTAGAAGTTATGGTTCTTATATACAAGAAAAACTAAAAAGAAATATTTGTGGTATTGGAAGAGATAATCGTTTATCAAGTCCTAGCTTATCTAAGGAATTAATTCGTGGTATCACTGATTCAGGGTGTAATGTAGTTGATTTTGGTTTAGTTACTACACCAATGTACTATTATGCTTGTTTAAAAGCTAATGTTATTATAGGTGTTATGGTAACTGCTTCTCATAATCCTAAAGATGATAATGGATTTAAATTCAGTTTTGATCATTTAGGTAATGCTCGTGGAGAACAAGTATATGATTTTAGAGATTATACCTTAGCTGGAAATTTCTTAGAAGGTAAAGGTGAAATTACTGAGTTTGATCCAAGAGAATACTACGCTAGTTTTATAAGAGAAAATATTGATATGGGTAAAAGAAAACTTAAAGTAGTATTAGATTGTGGTAATGGAACTACTTCTCTATATGCTAGAGATATTTATGAACAATTTAGTAATTTAGATATTACAATGATATGTGATGAATCAGATGCAACATTCCCTAATCATCATCCTGATCCTACTGTTCCTGAAAATAATCAAATGTTAATTGATAAAGTTAAAGAAATTGGGGCTGATATTGGTATTGGATTTGATGGTGATGGTGACAGGGTTGGTTTTGTTACTGAAAAAGGTGAAATAATGCCTACTGATAAAGCAATGATTGCTTATATTGGATATATCAACAATAACGTTATCAATAAAACTTACTTATTTGATGTTAAATGTGGTAAAGCTTTAGAAGATGAAATAGTAAAACTTGGTGGTAAAGCTGTATGTTATAGAACAGGAAATTCTTGGACTAGATATGCTGTTAATAAAGACAAGATACCATTTGGTGGAGAATATTCTGGACACTTATACTTTACTGATAGATGGCCTGGTATAGATAGTGGTTTATACAATGGACTTAGAATGTTAGAAATATTAAGTAAAACTGAAAAGAATTTTTCTGAATTAGTAGATGGAATAAATGAATACTATAGTGTTCCTGAAATAAAAATACCAGTTACAGATGAAACTAAGTTTGAAATAGTAAAAGATGTAATGGCTTATGCTAAGATAAAGAAATATAAATTCTTAGATATCGATGGTGTTAGAGTACAATTTGCCGATGGTTGGGCTCTTGTTAGAGCTAGTAATACTGGACCTAATTTAACTGTTAGATATGAAGCAATGACTAAAGAAAGATTAGAAATAATTCAAAATGAGTTCGATGATGTAATTTATGGAACTATGGAAAAATATGGAATCAAAAAAGAGAATTAAAATTCTCTTTTTTTTAGTGTTATTCGTAATAAATATTTATATCTACATTACCAGATATACCATCTACTTTACCATTACTACATAATTGCCAGTACTTATAGTCTCCTTTATAAGAAGTTTGTTCTGTGTAGTGAGCTAACCAGACATCATATCCAGTATCAAACCAAACTTTTTCAAGGTAACTTTTACTACTATAAAGCATTCCTTCATATCCGGCTTTATTTACTGTATCAAGGTAAGCTTTGGCACTTTTTGTTAAACTATAAAAGCTTTGATTAAATTCATTGTAGAAAGACCAACTTTCCCAGTCGTAAACAACTGGTAGATCAACTTTATAATCTTTGATTTGCTCTATTACCCAATTGGCATCTTTTATGGCTGATGAGGTACTGTTAGCATAAGAGTAAAAGTAAATACCTACAGGAATGCCGACTTTGTTGAATCCTTCAATATTTCTTTGGAATTTTTTATCAACAAAATATTCACCGTTTATACCACGGGTACTTCCTACTCTAATGAAGACGAATTCAACACCAGCTTTTTTTACTGCTTCATAGTCGATATCGCCTTGCCATGAAGATACATCGATACCAATTTTAGTATTAGAAGTCTTATAATTCTTAATTACGTCACTAAATAAGGTGCGTGATTTAGTTGTAGAACTTGAAGAACTTTTCTTAGTTGGTTCTTTTACTTTTAAAGTGAATTCTTTGATTGTTTCATTACCACTATTATCAACTGCTTTAAATACTAAGTCATAATTACCTACTACCTTAGTATTATATTTACCGATTATTTCACATGAAGGATTATCATCTAAGTTATCAGCACAAGTTATATCATCTAAAAGATTTCCATCATATTCAGTAGTGATACTTTTGGTACTATTTAACCATACTTGTGGTGGAACATCATCTATAACATTAATTGTATAAGAATATGGGATTTTTATACCATCATCATTTATATATTCAAATTGAACTTCTTTTGTACCTAGTTCAGTCGTATCTATAAGAAAATCATCTATGATAGTACCATTAATATTTTCAATATAATCACTTACTTTTTTACTACTATAAAAAGATGCAGTTGTATCTTCTTTTAAATCAACGATAACGATTGCTTCTTTAATTAATTCTTCTTCTATCTTCTTTACTTCATCTTGAGATATTTTTTCTTCTTGCTTAGAATAGCTTGGAATTAAAACAAAAGATATTAAAGAAAAATTAATTAATAAACAACTGATTAATACTCCGATTAATACTTTATTTTTCGGAGTTTTCCTCTTTTTTATCTTCGGTTTTTGCAACGTTACTTTGGTCTTCATTTTTTTCTGTACTTTCTCCTTCATTAGCTACTACCTCTTGAGTAACTTGCTTTTTCTCACCCATCATTTCCCCTACATCAACTAATTTAACATGAGGAAATAAACTATCTAAATCAACATAGTAATTAGATGTATTATTCTTATCAAGATATACTAAGATAAGTTGGTTATTGTATTGTTTGATTATAGCGTTTAAATCTAAATATGTTGATTCACTATCATATGTATAAACTTGATTATCTAGAGGGTTAGTAAATTTAGCTCTTAGTTTATATGGGAATTTACCTTTATTCTTTCTACCTTTATTATCGACAATTATTTCACTAATATTCGCTTGAACATATATTCCTTTAGTAAGTAAATGTTTTATGTTACTAGAACGTTTAATATTCTTGATTGTTCCTTTTATAGAAGCTAATAATATTAATAAAGATAAAGCTATTAAAGGGATTGCTATTATATAATGGTTATTGTTTATTAATTGACCAGGATTTTCTATATCATACTTAATAGGTACTTCATCATTTACTGTATAAGCATCGTTAGTAATTGTTACTACTTGATTATAAGATTCTTTATCTACTTTATATTTAACTGTTGCTTTATAAGAACCATCTTTATAATCTAAAGCTGTTATTTTAGCGTTTATGTTAATTGCTCTTTGTTCAAGATTATAGTCATAGACAAATAAACCTATACCAGCTATTAGTCCTATTATAGATATTATTGTAAAAATATAATTAATCTTTCTTCTATTTTCTGTTACTGTATCTTTCATACAATACACCTTACCCTTTTTATAATATTAATCTATCATTATTATAACATTTTATTTTATAAAATATAGAAAAAAGAGTTACAATTGTAACTCTTTAAATAGCTTCTCCATCTAAACTGAAACTTTTTGCGTCAGTTATTTTAACATCTATAATTTGACCTATTTTATCTTGGGCGTTAACTACGTTAACTAGTTTCATAGTATCAGTGTATCCAAATACTTTGTTTGAATCTTTTTCACTTATTCCTTCGATTAGGACTGGTACTATTTTATTTAGATATTTTTGGTTAGCAGCATTGCTATATGAATTGATTACTTCATTTAACTTATGTAATCTATCTTCTTTAGTTTTCATATCGATAGAGTCTTCTATTTTAGCAGCTGGTGTTCCTTCACGAGGACTATAGATGAATGTGAATGCACTATCATACTTACAATGATTTACAACATCTAGAGTTTCTTGGAAGTCTTCATCTGTTTCATTAGGGAATCCTACGATAATGTCTGTTGTTATTGAACAGTTTGGAACTGTGTTTTTTATTTTGTCATATAATTCAATATATTCTTCTTTAGTGTAACGTCTACCCATTAGTTTTAAGATTCTTGATGAACCAGATTGTAATGGTAGATGGATATATGGCATTATATTGTCTCTTTCTGCTATAGCATTTATCATTTCGTCAGTAAAATCCCAAGGGTGAGATGTTACGAAACGCACTCTTTCAATACCGATATCACTTACTTTTCTTAGTAATTCTGCAAATGAGATTTCATCTTCATATTCTTTTCCGTAGGCGTTAACATTTTGACCTAGTAGTGTTACTTCTTTGTAACCTTGGTCTTTTAAGTTTTGAACTTCTTTTAGAATTTCACAACTTCTTCTACTACGTTGTTTACCTCTAGTATATGGAACTATACAGTAAGTACAGAATTTATCACAACCATATTGGATATTAACCCATGCTTTGATATTAGAATCTCTTTTGTATTCGATGTTTTCGTATACGTTTCCTTCACAAGAATATACTTGGATATTTTGTTTACTATTACGTTCTAAGATTAGTTCTTGTAGCTCATGGATGTTATGTGTACCGAAGACAATATCGACGTATTTATGTTTACTCATTAGTTCTTCTACTACGTTTTCTTCTTGAGCCATACAACCACAAATTCCTATTATAAGGTTTGGATTGTTCTTTTCTTTTTCATGTTTACAACGACCTAAAAAACCATATAGTTTGTCATGAGCATTTTCTCTGATAGCACATGTATTTAAGATAACGATGTCTGCTTCAGTTAGTTCTTCAGTAGCAGTGAATCCTAGTGATTCTAGACGAGCAGCGATTTCTTCACCATCGTGAACGTTCATTTGGCAACCATAAGTTCTTAAGAAATATTTTTGACCTTTGAAGGTATTTTCATCGTATTGTTGATCTAGATGAATGTGTTCTATTTCTTTTTTAGTTCTAATACGTGCATCATTTAAGTTTGGTAATTTCATAATAATCACTTCCAGTTACTAATTATAACAGATTATAGCAATAAAAAAAAGGCTTAGTAGCCTTTTGCACCTTCTAATGATTCATCATTGTCGATAAGTTCTTGTACTAGAACTTCTCTATATTCAGTAGCGTTGTCTCGAATAATGATTTTTTCAATACCACTGTTGATAATTGCTCTTTTACACATTGCACATGGCATTGATTTTTCTACGTATTCACCAGTTTTAACATCTTTACCTACCATATATAATGTAGCACCAATCATGTCTCTACGAGATGCTGATATGATAGCGTTTTGTTCAGCGTGAACACTTCTACATAGTTCATATCTTTCACCACGAGGTATTTCTAGTTTTTCTCTGATGCAGTAACCTAAGTCACTACAGTTTTTTCTTCCTCTAGGTGCACCATTGTAACCAGTTGAAATTATTTCGTCATTTTTTACAATAACTGCTCCCCATATTCTTCTTAGACATGTTGCTCTTTCAGTAACTGTTTCAGCAATGTCTAAATAATAATTTGTCTTATCTGTTCTACCCATTCTAATCACCATTTTCATTATATCAATAAATCTTCGACAAAAAAAGAAAAAAAGTAGATTTCTCTACTTTTTATATTAATCGATTGGTTCTCCACAACTTGGGCATATTGTTGGATTATCATTAAGCATTATGCCACAGTTATCACAGAATTTAGTTGGAGTTGCTTCAGCAATTAATACTTTAGCCATATCTTCAGATACTTCTACCCTAGTTGGTACAGTTAAATCAATTTCTTTTTTATCTTCTACTGGAACATCAATTTTAGGGAATTCAACATCAAATGGAGATGATTGAACTTCTTCTTTGGCTTTTTCTGTATCAGCTTTGATTGCGGCCATTATTTCAGCAGCATCAGATTCTACTGGATTAATATTTTCTTCGGCTTCTTCAGTGTTTTCTTCTTTATCTTCTTCTATTTCTGTTGACTCTTCTTCAGTCGATTCGCTATCACCATAAATAGCAGATACATCAGCATTTTCTTCAGATGATAATTCAATTGGTGTTTCTTCTTCTGGAGCTTCTTCTTCATTTTCTGTATTTTCTGTATTTTCAATATCTACAGGAACTTCTTCTTCAGTAATTGGAGCTTCTGTTTCTTCTTCCTCAACATTTTCCTCTTCTTCAGTTGATTCCTCTTCGGTTGCTTCTGCAGATGATGTAGTTTCGCCTAAATTTAGTTCTGAAGTTTCTTCTTCAATCAATGGTTTGTTTTCAGTTTCTTCAGTAGTTTCTTCTTCAGATACAATACTTATTTCAGTATTTTCTTCTTCGATTACTGGAGATTCTTCTTCTGTTGATTCTTCTGGAAGAATAGTTGATACTTCTTCCTCTATAATTGGTTTTACTTCTTCTTGTTCTTCTGTTATAACAGGAGTTTCCTCTTCTATAATAGGAGCATTTTCTTCTTCTATTATTGGAGTTATATCTTCTGTAACTTCTTCTGTTACTTCTGGATTTTCTATATTTACTGGAATTTCTTCTTCAGCAATTGGGATTTCAGTTTCTTCTGTTGTCTCAATAATTGGAGATATTGCTGATTCTTCAATTACTGGAGCTTCTTCTATAACAACTGGTTCTTCAGCTATAACAGGTTCTTCTACAACTGGCATTTCTGTTACTTCTGCAACAGGTGCTTCTTCAATTACTGGAGCTTCTTCTGTAACAACTGGTTCTTCAGCTATAACAGTTTCTTCTGCAACTGGCATTTCTGTTACTTCTGCTACAGGTGCTTCCTCAATTACTGGAGTTTCTTCTGTAACAATTGGTTCTTCAGCTATAACAGTTTCTTCTACAACTGGCATTTCTGTTGCTTCTACTACTGGTGCTTCAGCAATTGGATCTATTGGAGTTTCATCAAGTACTATATTTTCTTCTAGAGTTGTTGTTGTCATGTTAGTACTTGCTGGATTATCATTTAATTCTATTAAAGGTTCTGTTTCTACTAATGTATCAGGACTTTCTAGAACGATTGTTGTGTCTTGTTGACTTTCCATTATTTCTTGTGGAATAAAGTTTTCTTCTGTTTGAATAATGTCTTCGATTGATACATTGTTATCAACTATTGGTTGTTCTACAACTTGTTGCGCTTCGATTGGAGCAACTTCTTCTGTAACAGGTGTTTCTGCTACGTTTTCACCTTCGACTGGAGTTTCTATAGGTTGTCCTACAATTTCTACAGGTTGCTCAACTATTGTGTTTTCTTCAGTTGGTAGAACTGCTGCATTTTCAATTTCGTTTGTAATCTCTACTGCTGGTTGTTCTACTACTTGATCAACAGGTATTTCTGCTTGAACTGGTATTTCTTCAGCTACTTGTTGTAGTTCTATTTCTGGTTGTTGTTCTACTATTTCAGCAGGTTGTATTTCAACTGGTTGTTCAACTACAGGTTCTTCGATAACTTGTTCTGTTGGAACAACATTTTCTACTACTTGTTCCATAACTGGTTGTTCAATAGCTACTGCTGGTTCTTCTACAATCATTTCAGCAGTTTCTACAATTGGAGTTTCAACTGGTGTTTCGGCAACTACTTCAGCTTCAATTGGAACTTCTATTGGTTGTTCTACAATTTCTACAGGTTGCTCAACAGGAATAGTTTCCATTGTAGGTGTTTCAACTACTGGAACTTCTGCTGGCATTTCGCCATATACGCTAGCTGTATCAGTTGGAACAGGTACGTCTGCTACTGGTACAACTTCTTGTACTGGTTGTACTTCTACGGTTTGTTCAACTACAGGAGTTTCTACAACTTGTTCTGCTGGAACAACGTTTTCGACTACTTGTTCCATAACTGGTTGTTCAACAACTGCTGTAGTTCCTTCTACAACTGGTTGTTCTACATTACTATTTAATTCTTGTGTTACTACTTCATTTACTAATTGAGTGATTTCATCCTCAATTGTTAAACCACCCTCAAATAATTCAGCTGGATTTACTTGGATTTCAGTTTGCTCAGCAACTGCTGGTACTGGATTATCAATTGTTGCAGCTGTTGCTTCTGGTACTGGAAGTCCTTGCGCATCTGTTACAGGTTCAGCAACATTTTGAATTTGCATTTCTTGTAATGGTACTTCAGCAACTTGTGGTTCAACCGGTGCTGTGCCATCAGCATTAAACACGTTATCATATACAGGTTGTTGTGGAACTGCCTCAACAGGTGCTTGTTCTTGAACAACTGCTTCTGATGGTACAACTTGTTCTTGGACGGCCACTTCTTGGACAGCTTCTGGTTGTACTTGTTCTGCTGCTACATCAGGAGTCGGTGCTGCAGCTACTTCTTCTTTTGGTTTCTTTTTCATTTTGTCAAATAGTCCCATCGGGATCACATCCAATCTTTAATATATAATACCCCTATCTTACATTTTTAATTATAACATAAAAATATTAATATTAAAGTTTTTTTGCAAAGAAAAATGACATTTTTAATTAGTGTCATTCTTCTCTTTCAACTTATTCTTTAAATCTATTGCGGCTAAATATCTAGCACTACATAAATTTTTTTCTTCTTTTGAAAGCTCTGCTAAGGTTTTGCCATTTTCTAATTCGAAGATTGGATCAAATCCGAAACCATTGGTTCCACGAGGATTTGTTATATGTCCATTAAGGATTCCTTCACCTACTATAATGTCTTTTCCGTCATAGTATACTAGATTACAGATAACTTGAGCTTTTTTATTTTCAATATTAGTCAATTTTTCAATTAGTTGATTATTTCTATCTTCGTCAGTTGCTTCTTCGCCAGCAAAGCGATGAGTTAAAACACCAGGCCAGCCATCAAAAGCATCAATGCATAGTCCTGAATCATCAGCTATAACTGGAACTTTAGTTAAATTATAGATTTCTTTTGCTTTCTTTAAAGCATTTCCATAAAATGTATTAGCATCTTCTTCTACATCAATGTCTATGTTTGCTTCTTTTAAAGATATTATTTCTGTTTCATTAAAGATTGATTTTATTTCTTTTAGTTTTCCTTGATTGTTGCTTGCAAAAATCATATTATCACCTCTATTTAATTTTCTTTTTTACACCAAATATGTCGTCGATGGTGGTTTTATATTCTTTCATAAATTGTTCTACTACATAATCGACGAATTTAATTATTTGCTCTTCAGTGAAGACTGCCAGTTCTTGTTCGTTCATATTATAACTCTCTTCAATAAATCTATTAGTATCATTTATTATTTGAGTTATTTTAGTAAATGAGACTTCTTCAATACCGGGATTTATAAAATTTTCTTGAGCAAATGAAGTAAATTCATCTTGGTTAAATGAAGTACCGAATTGTTCTAATAGTAATTTATTCATAATAGTATAATCATTATAAATATTTATATTACTTGTACCAGCCCAAAATTCTTTGGCATCAACTTTTATATTATTCTTTCTGATTCTTATATATACTAAATCTTTATCCTCGGTTACTAAATTTCCAGCAGCGTCGATAGTATCAAATGTTTCAATAAATAGTTTACTAAAAAATAGTTTATCTGTATATAGATGAAATAAATAGCCTAATACTGAGAAGTTTTCTGCTATTAAGTGATTGTATTTTTTCAAGAAAAGTTCTGGTACAGGAGTTTTAATACATTCTCCTTCTTTATCTGGATTTCGAAAATGAGTAGCTAGTTTTTCTTTTCTTATTTTATTCTTTACTTGCATCTTATACTCTGTTATTTGAGTTTCTACTATTGTAGATGGAACTTTTTTATCAGTTTGAATAGAATCTACTATTAAATTACCTAAAAGGAATTGTTTCTTATCATAATCAGATATTGAAATATTGTATGATTCTTCTAGCTTTGTTAAAAAACGTTCTCCTACTATGGTATGAATTACAAATGAAGCCATATGATACCTCCTAAACATACTTGTATTATATAACTTTTTTAAGTATAATAAAAATGCTTTTTAGACATATTGGAAATAACTTTTAGTTATGAGTTGGGGGATAGCAAATGAATAACAATATAAATATTGAATTATATAAGATTTTTTACTACGTTGCTAAAAATAAAAATATTACTAAAACAGCTAATGAATTAATGATAACACAACCAGGGATAAGCAAGTCTATTAAAAATTTAGAAGAACAACTTGGATGCTCATTATTTATTAGAACTAAGTCTGGTGTAATCTTAACAGATGAAGGTAAAATATTTTATGAACAAATAAAACAAGCAATGGAAATTATAGATAGTGCTGAACAAAGATTGATGGAAATGGTCAACTTGGATTATGGATATTTAAATATAGGAGTAAGTAATACTTTAACAAAGAAATATCTATTACCATATATACAAGAATTTCATAATAAATATCCAAAAGTTAAAATCACAATTTTTACTAATCCAACATTTACTTTATTACAAAAAATGAGAAATGGTCTTATCGATTTTATCATATTAAATATGCCATATAATGTGCCAGCCGATTGTGATAGTTATAAATTAATTGATATACAAGATTGTTTTATAGCTAATAATCAGTTTAAAGAACTAAAAGATAAAGTAATTCCTTTAGAGGAGATTAGTAATTATCCATTAATTTTAATATCTAAGGGATCAAATACGAGATATGCTTTAGATAATTATTGTTCAAAGTTAGGATTTACTTTAAATCCGGAGATGGATTTATCTAGTTATTCATTAGTAACAGAATTTACAAAGATTGGCATGGGAATAGGAATTGCAACAAAGGAATTCTTGGATGAAGAATTAAGTAATGGTGAATTATTTGAAATAAAAACAAATCCTAAATTACCAAGTAGATATATTGGGGTTATGCATTTGAAAAATAAAGTCTTAAGTAAGTGTTCACAAGAATTTTTAGAAATGTTAAATAAAGAAAAGTAGTACTCTTTCGGATACTACTTTATTTTTTTAATTGGATATTTTGAATATCTTGATTATATGTTCTGACATTATTTATCCATGGTTCGACTAATGATTCATCTATTTGATAATTTCCGTTATTAGCATAGTCCAAATCATGGTTGGCAGTATGTTTATCACTTCCACCACTTTTTAATAAATTATGTAGATTGCAATATGAGATTAGAAATTCTATTTGTTCTGGTTTATGTTTACGATGAGCACATTCTATACCATCTATTAAATTATTTTGTCTCATCATATCCATTATCTCCACTATATTATCTAAATGGTATACAAATGGATGAGCAAAGAAAGCTTTACCACCAGCTTCATGAATTAAATTACAAACATATTCTAAAGAAAAAGCATTTTTTGTTTGATCAATATAAAATGGACTAGTTGGTTCACAGAAGTGCTTACGATAGAAAGTTGACCTATCAATAATATTCATTCTATCTAATATTACCTTATTTTCTGGATATAACAATATATCATCTATTAGGACATCGTTTGCCATATTATAGGCGTTTTTTATAGATAAATCTTTTGAGTATTTAATTCCTAATTTATCGCATACTTCTTTAAGATGATTTAAAATATTTGTTTCTCCTTCTATAGTAGAATGAACCATTCCTTGTTTTATTAATTCACTTTGTTTTAAAATTTCTAAATCAACCCCCGTAACCTAACATATCAAACAAACGACCTTTATAGCAAAATTCTAATTCTACTCCTATTATTATTGTTCCACTATATATGGAAGGTATATCTAATTTATTTAAATCTGAGTAAGCGTTTATATTATTATGGTCGGCAAAAGCTAAATACTTAATTCCTTTTAGTTCTGCTTCTTTTAGGATTTCTATTGTACTAAAATCACCATCTGAATTGGTTGTATGAATGTGTAAATCTATCATAGAAGTCACTCCTTTTATGGAAATATAGTATCATTATACCTTTTTTAAGTCAAAAAAAGTATACTAATGTATACTTTTTAATTATTTATTTACTGGAGTTAATACTTCTTTACCACCCATGTATGGTTGTAATACTTTTGGTATTTTAACTGTTCCATCTTCTTGGTAGTTATTTTCAAGCATTGCAATTAGTCCTCTAGGAGTTGCTACTACTGTATTATTTAATGTATGTAAGTAGTATGTTCCTTTTTCACCTTTTGTTCTAATACCAAGTCTTCTTGCTTGAGCATCACCTAAGTTAGAGCAACTTGCTACTTCAAAGTATTTTTGTTGACGTGGACTCCATGCTTCAATATCGCAAGATTTAACTTTTAAATCTGCTAAATCTCCACTACAGCATTCTAATTGACGTACTGGAATATCCCAGCTTCTGAATAAGTCTACTGTAAGTTTCCACATTTTGTTATACCAATCCATAGATTCTTCTGGTTCACAAATAACGATCATTTCTTGTTTTTCAAATTGATGAACTCTGTATAGTCCTCTTTCTTCTAGACCATGAGATCCACCTTCTTTACGGAAGCAAGGTGAATAAGAAGTCATGTTAACTGGTAAGTTTTCTTTCTTTAAGATTTGGTCTTTGAATTTACCAATCATTGAGTGTTCACTAGTACCAATTAAGTAAAGGTCTTCACCTTCTATTTTGTACATCATAGCTTCCATTTCTGGGAATGACATAACACCTGTTACAACATCACTATGAATCATGAATGGTGGAATTGCATAAGTAAATCCGTGGTCAATCATGTAATCTCTAGCATAAGCTATCATAGCTTCATGTAAACGAGCAATATCACCAATTAGGAAGTAGAATCCTTCACCACTAGTACGTCCAGCTGCTTCTTTATCTAAGCCATTAAATGATGCAGCGATATCTGCGTGATATGGAATTTCATATGCAGGAACTACTGGTTCACCAAATCTTTCAACTTCAACGTTTTCACTATCATCTTTACCAATAGGTACTGATGCGTCCATAATATTTGGAATAACCATCATACGATTTTTAATTTCTTTTGTTAATTCTTCTTGAGTAGCTTCAAGTTCAGCTATTTCTTCAGCCATTTTAGCTATTTCAGCTTTAATTTCGTTAGCTTCATCGATTTTCTTATCTTTCATAAGTTTACCAATTTCACCACTCATTTTGTTCTTTTCAGCTTTTAAAGTATCTGCTTTAGTTTGAGCTTCTCTTACTTTGATATCCATTTCAAATACTTCATCTACTAAAGGAAGTTTTTCATCTTGAAATTTCTTTTTAATGTTTTCTTTTACTATATCTTTGTTTTCTCTTATTAATTTAATATCTATCATAAATTTTCTCCTCTTTCTTTTAATATATTTTCTAATCTTATTAATTCTGGTTGATATTTGTTAATAAAATGATTTCTTTTATCTTCAGGTAATTTACTTAATCTTTCTGGATTAGCATTATCTGACATATCACTATATTTTAGTTTTATTGCTTCGATATTATTAGATTCTATTATAGAAGTTATTTTATCGTGATATGATTTGTCTTTGGTAGTGTTTGTTACTAAATTAACTAGTTCGATGATTTCTTCGTTGAAGTTTAGATTTCTTAAATCATCGAAAGTTAATTCGGTATCTTCTACTACATCATGCAGGAGACCTGCTATACGAGTGTTTTCTTTAGTAAGTTTGTTACTTACTCTTTCTAGATGACCGATATATGGTTCTCCTTCTTTATCTGTTTTATCTTGGAATAAGATAGAAACTAGTTGGTGAGCTCTTTGGTAATCATCTTTTATTTCTAGTAAAGATTGATAATTCATTTTGAGGACTCCCTTCTAAGATATTCATCTATCATATTCTTTGATGGAGTATATATATTATCTGGTAGATTGTCTAAATCAAACCAGGACCATCTGTCTATTTTGTTTGGTTCCATTGCTATTAGTTCTCCCTCGTACGAGGAGGAGATTACACCAATGGTTACGTAGTGACGATCAGATTGAAATTCGTCGGTAGCGGTGTATACATGGATATCCGATATATCTAGATTTGTTTCTTCTTTTGTTTCACGAATAGCTGTTTCAATAACAGTTTCTTCATATTCTTGTTTACCACCTGGAAAAGTCCACGAGTCTGGTTCATATATACCACCAGTATCTTTTATGGTCGATAGGCGATGCCCAAGTAAAACTTTGTTATCTTTTAATAACATTACACCAACACCAGTTTTTATTATTTTATCCATATTACACCTCCTTTATATATAAAAAAAGGATGGTACTTAAGGAGTGCAGAATGCACGGTACCATCCTCCATTTAACTTAATTATTATAACGGGTAAACCCGGCAGTGATTAGCTGCTCTAGAAAGTAGATTCATTTATTTCTTCAGTTCCATTTTCATCAACCATGGACTTTCTACACCTACAAAATAAATTACTTGTCTTTCTTTAAAACGATTTATGAACCTATTTTATACTTTTTTTTATTAGTTGTCAAATAATTACATATTCATTTTACTTACGGCGTAAATAGCAAGTAAGATAACAATAATAGTAACAAGTAAAACAAATGTAACTATGGCAGTTAGAACTACACTACCCTTATTTGGATCTTCATAATCATCAGATACATAATTATCTAAGAATGGAATTATACGATTATTATATAGAATATTGTTGTCAATGTTATTATTTTCATCCTCAGGAGTATCCGGAGTTTTCTTTTTCTTTTCTTCTACTAATTCATTTATCATAGATAAGTTATCTGTTACTACTTGATGATATTTGTTATATTCTTCAAATTCTAAATGTTCTTTAATAATTTGATTTATTATTGGCATTAGAGTTTTTTGATTATTAACAATTAAAGATAATAATCCTTTTATATCACGGTAATAATGAGTAAGTAAAGTTTCTAATAATTCTCTTTTTGATACTATGTTAAAATTACAGATAGTTTTGTCTTTTGAAAGTGTTGGTAACTCAACAGTATATTTATTATATGATGGAGAAAGTCGATATGTATATTTTGATGTTTCTTTATTAACAATAATTCCAATATTACTTAAGTTATTATTTAGACTATTAGTTAATAATTCAAATACTTTCATATTTAGATAATCGTGTTTTAATTCATTGACATTCTCATCTGTTATATCTGGTAAAGCTTTAAATAGATTTATTACATATTCAATATTTTCTTTATATTCTTCTTTAGTATGTATTTCTTTTAAACCAAATCTTATCTTTTTATCGTGAGTATTTATTAATTCTTGAGTTAAAGTGAATTTTGGAGATTCTTCTTTTACAAAACGAAGAGTTTCTTCTAGATTTAGGAATCTTTCATTTTCTCTTTCAAAAGTTATATTTAAGATGCCTTTAGGATTCATGTTTTCATCAAAGATACGATATGTTTTAGCATAGTCGATATTAAGTAAGTATGCTATGTCACTCATGATTAATTCGTAGTCGTTATTAATACTATTTTCTTTTTTATAACCTTTGTTTTCATTGTTAACATTAACTAATTTAAGATAAGGATTAACATCTTTTATTTCGAGAACAAAAGCTTGCTCTAAGATTTTTACTCCTTGGTCATAGGATAATAAATAGCAGTTATTTCCTTTAGTTAATTTATCAATACTAGCTATATAATATTCTCTTAAAGATGCTAGATGATTATTATGATTAATTTTACGTACTTGATAAGAAAATTTATTATCAATTAAAGTATATATTTCTTGTAGAGGTTTGTTAGTTGATAAAAGGTTCTCAGCTAATTTTTCGATTTTTTCATCAGAATATACTTTACCTAATTCTTTCATAGTAAATATTCTATCTTTTATATGAGTGATTATTAGTTGTTTTTTATCTTCCATAATATTACCTCTATTCTTTTTTTATTATAACATATATTTCTTTATTTTTTAATTAACTCCTTGTACTTCACATATTATTTCGTCAATATTTAGAGTTCCTACATTGTTATGACGACTATCTAGAGAATCACCTCGATTATCTCCTAGAACAAAGTATGAGTTTTTAGGAACAGTGTATGGTAAAGGTATTTCAACGTCGCCTTTAGCTTTGTTAGTAATATAATCTTCTGATAGTGGGGTTCCATTAATTGAAACTGTACCATCTTCAGATATATCTATTATATCTCCAGGCAGACCAATTACTCTTTTTATAACAAATGAATCACGACCAGTGAAAGCTATGATATCACCACGTTCGATTTTATTTGTTTTTAAGCAGAATACATATTCTCCTTGTTCTAAGGTTGGATTCATACTTGTACCTTGTATTCGATATACTTTTACAAAAATAATAAAGAATACTATGATACTTATTAGTATGGCAGTTATTAGAAAAATTATGATACTTTTACCAAATGATTTTTGTTCTTTGTTATAACTCATACTAGCACTTGTTGGTATATTGTACATTTTTATCATCTTCTTTATTTTATTATACAAGAAAAAAATATACTTAGAAAGTATATTTTATTGAGATAATTCATCTAATTTCTTTTGTAATTCTTTAGCTTTTTGATTAATTTTTGTTTTTTCTGCTTCTTCTAAAACATACCATCCGTAATTCCAAGCCATTTCATAAGTTTCTGCTTGAATACTATCAATGATACTTAGGATTTCAAAAATATCTTCTTGTAATTCTTCATGACTTGCTTCAGTTAAAGCAGTAGCAGTATTACTTAATAAACTTTTTTCATTGTACAAAAGATCATTTAAATAATCACGATCATTTAAATCTAATGTCGCTTCTACTTTTACTTCATCACAACATACTTTGCTATTTGCCATTATTTATCAGCTCCTAACATTTTTATTAATTTTTCACAGATTTTTTCATGTTTCTTAGCAACATCTTTCATATGTTTACTAATGTCTTCATCTGTTACTAAATCACAATAATCATAAGCTTTTTTGCAAATTACAAAATGCCAATTAAACATATCTTCTATATAAGATAAGTCTTTTGTGGAAATCATTTTTGGTACTTTTTCCATAATATCATTCCTTTCTAATAATATTATGGATTGAATGGGATTATTTTATTCATCTTTTATGATAAGTAAATTATATAAAAACAAGAATCTTATTGATTCTTGTTTTTGTATTCTTGAATGGCTTTTTCAATTCCTTTCCAAGGAATTGTAGCACAACCTTTTCTATTTTGTTGTTTATATATCTCATCGTAACAGCAAGCTTCTTCTAATAAGTCTTCATCGTATTCTTTTTCATCAATCATATTATAATAGTTTTGCATTAATTCTTCGACTTCAGCAATAGTTTTACCCATTAGAAGTTTTATCATAATAGATGTAGCTGAGGTAGAGATAGCACATGCTTCTCCATCAAAATGAATATCTTTTATCTTGTCATCTTCAAATAAAATATATAAATCTATATCGTCGATACATGTTTCGCTATTAGAATTTACTTTTATATAGCGGTCATCTGCAATAGTATTTCTGTTTAAAGGATTTTGATAATGCTCCATTATTAGAGCTTTTTTTAATTCTGGATCTAACATATTATCACTCCTTATAGCATTTCATCTAATATTTTATTTTTATCTTTTAAAAGGTCAGCTAATTTATTTATTTCTTCTTCTGTATTATAAATATATATACTTATACGAACGGTATTTTTAACACCAACTTCATTTTTTAAAATCTTGGCACAATGATTACCTGCTCTAACACAAATATGATATTTATTTAAATATACTGCGACATCTTGAGCAAAGATTCCATCTACATTGAAGGCGATGATACCACTATCACTTTCTTCGTTAATGATATTGATATGTGGGATTTCTTTTAACTTGTTAACTAATTTTTTACGTAGAGTTTGTTCATGATTTGTTATGTTATTTAGTCCTATCTTAGTTAGAAATTCGATTGCTGCACCAAGACCAATAGCTCCAGCAATATTTGGAGTACCTGCTTCTAATCTGGTAGGTAGTGGTTTTAAAAATACTTGATCGATTGTATCAAATGATTCGTTCATTCCACCACCTAAGTTTATTGGTTCTAGTTCATTTAATAATTCATATTTTCCATATAAAACACCAATACCCGTTGGACCACACATTTTATGACCAGAGAATGCTAGGAAGTCACAATCTAGGTCTTGAACATCTGTTTTAATATGAGGAACACTTTGAGCGCCATCAACTACAACGAAGATATCGTGTTGATGAGCAAATTCACAAATTTCTTTGATAGGTCTTAAATCACCTATTACATTTGTTATCATAGCCATACTTATTACTTTAGTATTAGGTGTTATTACTTTTTTTAAATTGCTTAAAGTTACATAGTGATTATCATCTAATGGACAATATTTAACTATTACGCCATTTGTCTTAGCTAGACGGAACCATGGTAAGACATTTGAAGCGTGTTCACTTTCGGTAATAATTATTTCATCGCCTGGTTCTAAGTTTTTCTTGAAGAAACCTTCAGCAATCATATTTAGAGAATCTGTTGTTCCACTTGTAAAGATAACTTCTTTACGTGATTTAGCATTAATAAATTCTTTAACGATATCACGAGCACCTTCGTATTCATTATCTACTTTTAGAGATATATCATAGTCTCCGCGATGAGCGTTAGCTGTATACTTTGTATAATATTCTGTTATTTTATTTATTACTGATACTGGTTTCCAAGTAGTTGCACCATTATCTAAGTATATATAGTTAGTGTTTAACATCGGAAATTCTTCACGATTCATTATTATTCACCTCCTATTAACTCACATATTTCTTCTTTGATTTCTTTGTTTATGTTTAGATTATTTAATAAATAACCATTTTTAATTAATTTTGTTGCTGATGAATTGCTTAATCCTTTACTATTTAAGTAAAAAAGATAATTTGGATCAATACAACTTATAGTTGCAGCATGGTTAACTTCTACTTCATTTGATGATACTAAAAGATTTGGAATACAAACGCTTTCTTCATTATTTAAAACTAATATTCTAATACTTTCTATTAAATTGTTTTCTTTGATGTTAGGTAGAACATCAGCTGTTGAAGAAATTACTGTACTACCATTGTTTTCTGTTACAGCTGCTACTTTTATTTCAGTTTCGTTATTATCGCCACTAAGAGAACTATCTATTTCTAGTTTTACTTTATCATTAGCTATTAAAGAATAATTAAAAGTAACATTACTATTGTTAGTTTGTTTTAATTTAATATTATTATTCGCTTTATTATGAATCATAAATCTATTATAGATTAAGGAACTATTAGGTTCGACATTAATAGTTAGATTCAATTCTTCAGTATCTTTTCGACTTATTTCTTGGATTAAGACTTTTCCTTTTACATTTATGACTAAATCATTTACTTGAATATCTAATGCAACGGCATTATCTTTTATTTCTATATTATTTTCTTTATCTACTAATAGTTTATTCATCTTAATTAGTTCTTTCTATGTCAAATTCTTTAGAAAAGTTTTTAAATCCTTCTTTTTCGATAGCGTTTGCTAAAGTTGCATCACCAGTTTTAACAATTTTCTTATCTTTTAAAATATGAATATAATCTGGTTTTAAGATATCTAATAGTTTAGGATTATGAGTAATTAATAATATAGAACAATTTGTTTCTTGTTGATATTCTTTTAAAGAATTAGCAACTATTTTAAGAGCATCGACATCTAGACCTGAATCTACTTCATCTAAAATTAAAAAGCTTGGTTTTAACATCCAGATATGTAGTAATTCATTTTTCTTTCTTTCCCCACCGGACATACCATTATTTATCTCACGATGAAGAAAGTTTTCAGGAATTGATAGCTTGTTACATACTTCTTTGGCTTGTTTAGAAAATTTGAAGATATCAATGTGTTCACCTGTTTTTTCGCTTAGAGCTAGACGTAACATTTCGGCATTAGTTACTCCTTCAATAGCGATAGGATTTTGACTAATCATCATAATACCTAAACGACTTATTTCAGTAGTTGTTAAATCTTTTAATAGTTTATCTTGGTATGTGATAGTTCCATTAGTTATAGAATAATTTGGGTCTTTTAAAATAGCACGACAAATAGTACTCTTACCTACACCGTTTGGGCCCATAATACAATGGATTTCACCATCATTTATATCTAAATTGAAATTCTTTAATATTTCTTTGTTATCTGCAATAACTGTTAAATCTTTTATACTTAGCATTTTTCATCACCACTTCATATTTTAGCATTTTTTATAGAGGAAGTCTATGGATACTTCCCAGGGGTATATAATTATTGTTTTTTTCGTAGGGACATCCCAAGTTCTATGCCTTCTTCTATTGTTTCTAAAGACATAGGAACACGATTTTTTAGATTAACTATTATACTAGGATCTTTCTCTTGAAGAGTTCGGTAGTAAGTTCTTTTTTGAAACTCAGATTTTAATAGTTTTAAGTACTCTTTCATTTCAATATTTATTAGTTTACGTGCTGCTATTAATTTCATATGTTTTAAGGCGTTTTCTTCAGTATGTGGAAGACTATCAAAGGCTTGTTCCATTACAAAGTCACCGCCACCTATTTTGCATTCAGCTAGAGCTAGTTTATTTTCTTCATCATATAGTCTAACTAGATTAGCAATTATTACCTTGGTAATTAAAGATTCATCTTCGTATGTGAATGGTTCAAAACGATAATAAGGTTCTGGAATATAAGCTCCATAATTATTAGCGTATGTGGCGATACAACGAGCTTGATGAAGATATGGTGTAATATAAGCTTCACGGTTATTGTTGGAAACATAAGCTAAAGGAGATACTACTAAACTAGGATGCTTTGATGCTAAATGTTTTAAATTATCATACTCTAATTTTACTGTACCTAGAGGTGTTATTGGTTGACCAACTAAAATCGTATTTCTAGATGCAGGATTTGTTGTAACATAGACTAATTCAGTATCACCATAATTTATGAATTCAAAATCATCTTCAAAACGAATGATATCAGGAATTCTATTTGGTAAATCGACTAAAAACTCTTGGGTTAAAGCAACTTCTTCTCGACGAGATTTTTCGCCATTAATTATATGATAGTTATAATCATTATCTGGAATACCTAATTGTTCTTTTTGTTCTGGTTCACTTTGCCATATGCCTTTTGGGTTAGCGATAGTTATTTCAATTGTTTTTAAATCTTCTAAAAATATTTTTTGTAATTGTTCTAGTTTATCTTCTGGATAACCTAAATCTCTATAATAATTTATTATTTCTTGAATATATCTTTTCATGTTGGACACTCTCTTTTGTATATAATTATAAAATAAAATAACTATAAGTTGTTATAACTTATAGTTATAATTCTTTATCTAGTAATTTCTTTATAAACTCTTTTGATGAACTAGTTAAGGTTTCTTCATTATAGATCAAAGTAATCGTTTCTACTGGTAAAGAATCTTCAAGACTTACTATTTCAAGATTTTCTTGCTCAGCTATCTTACGTTGAATATAACCGATTCCTAAACCTTCCTTAATATACTTTAACATCATTTCAGTAGTTTCTAATTCCATTACTGGAGTAGCAATCAGATTCTTAGCAGATAATATCTTTTCTAAATTAATACGGGATTTAGAAGTCTTAGCTGGTAGTAATAAAGGTTTAGATATCAAATCTTCTAAAGTAATTTTTGATAAAACAAAGGAATCTTTTTGATAAGCAAAACAATATTCTACTTTTAATAATTCTTCTGTTTTTAATTCTTTGTTATCAGGATATTCTCCAGGGATAATTAATAAATCTAAATTATGTTGTTGTAATAATTCAAATAACAATACTTCATCATGATTACTTAAATTAATTGTTATATTAGGATGTTCTTGCATAAATTGTTTTATTTGATTAACAAAATAATAATTATTTATATAAGGTTGAATACCGATTGATACCTTGCCTTTAGTTAGTTCTTTTCCTTCTTGAAGTTCTCTTTCACCTAACATCAAGTAATTATAAGCTTTTTCAACATATACTAATAATGCTGAAGCTTCGGGAGTTAATTCAATACCACGATTGGTACGATAAAATAATAAAGTATTTAATTCATATTCTAAATTTTGAATATGTTTGGAAATTGCGGGTTGCGAAATATGAAGAACTCGTGAAGACTCAGAGAAGCTCTTCGTTTTAGCTACTGTATAAAAGACTCTATACAAATTTAAATTCATATTATTACATGGTAGTGCCAATTGAAAAACCCCCTTTTCCAATTTGGTTTTTATTATATATTATTTATATAGTTTGTCAATACTTGTTATAACTAAAATAAAAACAACTATAACATTTAATTATAGTTGTTTGATTTATTAAGCATTTTTATCTATCCAAGAAATTAATTCTTCTTTACTTAATACACCAGTAGATTCAGATGTTGCTATACCATCTTTAATAGTAAAGATTGTTGGTGTTACTTTAAAAGCATAATAAGTTCTAAAGCGAGTTACTTCAGTTTCACTTAACATACTTATATTAATACGATAAATTGTTGCTTCTTTTTCTTGATACACTTCATTTATAACAGGTTCAAAAGTTAAGCAAGGATAACAAGTTGAACTAGCTATTAAAACAGTCATATTTTCTTTTTCTAATATTTTACGTTCGAAATCAGCTAAAGAAATTGTTTCAATATTTGAATATTCTATTTCTTCAATAGTATCAGCTGCTGTTTCACTTTCTTTATCTTTCTTTTCTTGTTTATTTATTTCACTTATTGTTTTATAATTTCTAGCTACCTTTTTATAAATGTTACTATTTAAAGTTTGATTACTTTCACTTCTAATTATCTCAGCGTTTATTGCATAATATGTAGTTGCTGCAATAATTCCAAATATAAGAATAGTTAAGATAATAATGATAACTTTCTTTACTTTACTTCTTTTAATTACTTTATCTTCTAATACAACATTTTTTTCTTCTAATTTTTCAACTACTTCTACTAAGTTTTGATTTTGTCTACCATCAAAAATTAAAGTTTTTTCTAATTGTTCTTCTTTACTTACTTCTTTTACTTGAACCTTCTTTTGAGGAGTTGGTTTCTTTTTAGTAACAACTTTCTTAGGTACTGGTTTATTTTGAGAATGTTGTTTAGTATTTACTACCTTTTTTGATTGAGTTTTCTTAGATGGAGATTTTGTTGATTTTGTTTTATTAGAAGCATTAGTATTATTTTTTCTAGGAGCTGGTTTACCAGAATTATTCTTGGTATAATTTTTGTTTTTTGATGTTGTTGTAGTTTCTTTCTTTTTTACTGATTTATTTGTTGTTGTATTTTTCTTTTTTTCATTTTTAGCTTCTGCCATATTACTTCACCCTATCATCATTTTTATTTTAACATTTTTTTATAATAAAAAAAAGCTTTTTATTAAGCCTTTTCAATAGTTATAAATTTTATTGTCTTTATTTTTTGTTCTTCTAGAGGTTTATCATTGCTGTCAGTTTCAACTGTAGCAATTTTATCTACTGCATCCATTCCAGCGAATACTTTACCAAATGATGCATAGTCGCCATCTAAATAAGTTGAATCAGCATGAACAATGAAAAATTGACTTGAAGCACTATCCATATCATAACCATTACGAGCCATTGAAATAACTCCTCTAGTATGAGATAAACTATTTTTTACACCATTACTAGAAAATTCACCTTTGATTTCTTCATCTGAGCCATTATATCCTGTACCAGTTGGATCGCCACCTTGAATCATAAAGTCTTCAATTACGCGATGGAAAATAATTCCGTCATAGAAACCTTCACTTACTAACTTTTTAAAATTCTTAATAGTAATAGGAGTATCAGCATTAGATAAAACAACTAATATAATACTTCCGTCTTCCATTTCAATTTTTACTCTATCAGTTTCTTCGTTAGTTACTTTAAAAGTATATCCTTCTAAAGTTCCTTCTACTACTTCACCATTCTCTTCTTTAATAATTGTTAAATCTTGTTCTAATTTCACGTCATTCGTCTCACTTTCTTTTTCAGTTTCTTTATCTTTACAAGCAGTAATACTTAATACTGCAAATAATAAAAATAAAACAGCAAATATCTTTCTTTTCATTTTATCACCTTTTTTATAATATCAAATATTACTTTCTTTTTAAAGTATTTAAATAATCTTTTGTTTCTTTATCGATACGATAAGAATCTCTTATTTTACTAATAGATTTATTTTGAGTAAAAGAATTTAAGTTATTAGACTTTAAGAATTCTTCTGTAGGTTGTGGATACTTAATATATAATTCACAGATTAACCAAGCTTCAGCCATATTAACATAGTATTTATCACTAGTTATATTATTTAAAATATAAAATATATCTTTTAGATATTCTTCTTTGATAAAGAAATTTAGTATTATAATTAGACCTACTCTTGAGATGAATTCTTCGTTATTTAAAGAGAGTTTTTTACATAGATTGAAATACTTGGTAGGATTGGTATTTACTATTTTTAAACTATTACAGAATGTATCACAGATACCCCAGTTATCTATTTTAGTAATATATTCATTGAAATATTTATTAAAGATAGATTCTTCTTTGATAAGAGAGATTACTAAACAATTAATAAATAATTCTTCATAGTATGTAAATGTACATAAAGATAGAAAGTCTTGGTAGTTTGTCTTAGATATTTGTTTAGCTATTTTACGCATTAGAGGGACTCTAATACCTAGTATTTCGTATTTAGTAAAACATAGTTTACTATGAAAGTTTTTATATTCTTCTTCAGAAATACTCTTTAAATAATTTAGATATTCTTGATATGTTTGGTTGTTCCAAGTTGTTGGTACTTCATACATTTTTATCACCTAATAGTTAGTATAACTAATAAAGATGTTTTTGGCAATTTTTTACATTGCATAGTATATAGTTTTAAGTTATAATTTTATAGAACGAACGTTCGTGGTTGGTGGTATGATATGAATAATGAATTATATCCTGAAAGACATATTCTTAGTATCGATTTAAAAAGTTTTTTTGCGTCCTGTGAATGTGTTGAAAGAAATTTAGATCCATTTACTACTCCTTTAGTTGTTGCTAATCCGAAACAAGGAGATGGCGCGATTACTTTGGCAGTTACACCCTACTTAAAAGCACGTGGGGTTAAATCAAGAGGAAGGATTTATGAGATACCTAAAACAATTGCTTATGCAATAGTACCACCAAGAATGAGTATGTATATTAAATATAGTGAGAAAGTACTTTCAGTATATTTAGATTATGTTGCTAAAGAAGATTTACATGTTTACTCGATTGATGAATGTTTCTTAGATGTTACTGCTTATTTAAAGTTATATAAGAAAACAGATTATGAGTTGGCAGAAGAAATACTTGGAGAGATAACTAAAAGAACTGGACTTACTGCTACTTGTGGGATTGGACCAAATATATTACTAGCAAAGATTGCTATGGATACAGAAGCTAAAAAGTATAAGAATGGAATTGCCAAATGGGAATATAAAGATATACCTAGTAAGTTGTGGGTAATACAGCCACTTTCGAAGATGTGGGGAATTGGGCCAAGAATGGAAAAAAGACTTAATAATATTGGGATTTATAGTGTTGGTGATTTAGCGAGATATGATAAAAATAAACTAAAAGATAAATATGGTGTTATGGGAGTTGAACTTTGGGAGCATGCTAATGGTATAGATTTATCTAAGATTAGTGATATGCAAGAATATAAACCGAAAGATAAATCTTATTCTAATAGTCAGGTTTTGTTTAAGGACTATAATGGAGAGAATGTAAAAATTATTATTCAAGAAATGGTTGATATGGTAAGTAAAAGATTAAGGATGAATAATAAGCATGCTTCAGTGATTGGGTTGGCAATTGGATATTCGAAAAGTGTTGGTGGTGGATTTTATCATGTTATGAAATTAGATACACCTACTGATAGTAGTAAGAAGATGATGGAATGCTGTATGTTATTGTTTGATAGATTTTATACAGGTTTGCCGATTAGAAAAGTTGGAGTTAGTGCAGGAAGATTAAGTGATAAAGATTCTGTGCAGTTAAATTTGTTTGAAGATTTTGAACAAGTAAAAAAAGAAGAAGTTAAAGATAAGACGATTGATGAGATAACTAATAAGTTTGGGAAGAATAGTTTATTAAAAGCTTCTGCCCTACTTGAAGATTCAACCGTTAAAGATAGAAATAAAAAGATTGGAGGTCATAACGCATGAGTTCAAAGTGGAATCCTTTTAATGCAGTTGCTTCAGGTGAATATATGATAAATGATGTATTGGAAGAAAAAAATAAAGAAAGAATGCCTGTGTTGTCTGATGATCAAAAGGAAGAAATACAAAATAGAATGTTTGAAGCATTTAATAATCAAGAAGTTATAAATGTTAAATATTTTAAGAATGGAAAGTTCTATGTTAAGGAAGGGAAAATAACAAATATTGACCAAAATACGCATAAAATCGTGCTAAATGGTGAGTTTTCGGTATATTTTTCACAAATTATTGAATTTTTTTAATTTTTTTGCAAAAAAAGCTTGCAAGGTCCCAAGATATATGATATTATTAGTTTGTTCTCGGGGGATTAGCTCAGTTGGCTAGAGCACCTGCCTTGCACGCAGGGGGTCGCGGGTTCGAGTCCCACATCCTCCACCATTGAGAATTTTAACCACAGCAATGTGGTTTTTTTGTGTTTTAAATTAAAGTATGATATTATATAACCCGTTTAGGGGGATTACTATGATAGATACTGCTACTGTAGATAAATATTGGAAAAAACATGATAAGTTAATGAAGTTTGGTTTTAAGACTGGATTAATTCGTGGTTATGGGGAAGATTTCTTAGCAAGATTAAGAGAAGTTTATTATGGTGGGATTCCTGCTTCAATACTTCTTTTGAACCCTAAGAGTTGTGGCGGTAAATGTTATGACCGTGCAGTACTTGCTTGTTTTGCTTTTGAAGATGTAGATTATCAAGTTGTACACGCTAATGTAGATAGTATTAGATATAATCGTAAGACTGTTGCAGAAGTTAACTACTGGTTAGAACAAGGTAAAGAAATAAGCTCGAGGTATCCTAATCATTGTTTTGTAGAATTTAAATTAGGTAATGTTACTTGGGTACTTGATACTACTGATGGTTTAGTGTATGAGAAACATTTATACTATTTAATTAATAATCCAGAAATAACTTGTATTAGAAGTAAAGCTGAAACTTTGGAATTTCCTGATTATAGAGATATTGCTAATGCAGATTTTGAGAAAGATAAATGGATTGTCCCTACTCTATTACCAGTTATTGAACAACAGATAGAAGATAGTTCAATGTATAAGGAATTAGCAAGAAGAGAAATTCAAATATTTAAAGATAGAATAAATTATGATGAATTGTGTGCAATGGATGCTGCTGAGAAGGAAGCGTTTTATGCAAGTGTTGAAAATAGAAATGGAGCAAGTTTAAAAGCATAACTGCTCTTTTTTATTGGTTTTTTAAAGAGTTTTGTATATAATATAGTCTTAGGTGATAACTATGGAATCTAAAGAACAAAGTAAAGCTTTATTAGTTAAGGAGATAGAAGAAATGAAGAAAGGTCAGTTTGAAGAGATGTTTTTAGTGGCATTCTATGGAATTTCTTCTTACTTTAAGTCATTGATGACTTTTGGTGGTAAAAGTGATGTTACAAGGGATAATTTGAATGTTATAAAAGAAATGTTTGAAGTCGTTAGAACTGAAAGATTGTTACTTAATTTTATTTTGAAGAATGTTGATAAGTTTAATGTAGATGCTGCACAAAATGTAGTTGATACAATGGATGAATTAAATGATAGAACTGTTGAGTATTATTATAGTGTTATAAATGAAATTGAAGATGCGGTTGACATGAAAGAAGAACGTCGTGGAATACGTCCAAGAAAGAACTTCTCTACTATCACACAGACAGATACTTATACTAATCAAGTTGTAGCTTTAGCTGAGAATAAAGCTAGTATTAGAAGTTTTTTAAAGTTTGAAGATGAGTTTTGGGAATATATAAAAGGATGTGAACATTCTGTAGAAGTTCCTTTTGATGTTGCAGATGAAATATCATATGTAACGGCTTTAGTTGATCACGACGGAAATGTTTCAGGAATAAAGATGTTAGTACCTGAGGTGATTGATTTAAATACGGCTTTATTAGCAATAAGATGTTATGTAAGAGCTCATAATTTGTATGGTATGTTAGGAAAGCCATTGGTTGCTGAGAATGTTTGTGATTATATAGGTTCACAAGATTTGTATCAACACAAATTGTATGTAAAATCTCCTAGTATATTGAAATAGAAAAAATGTGAAGTGGTTGCTTCACATTTTTATTTCGTGTTTTTCTTCTGGTTCGACTGGTACTAGTGCTTTAAAGAATTCATTTTCTATTTGACTTCTAAAGACCATTGAAAATTTAATATTCTCTAGAACAACATCACCATCGAATCTTGTCCAATCTAGTTCGTATGGACCAGTTGGAAGATTCTTAGTTTTTTCAACGATAAATTCTCTTAAGAATTCGCGACAACTACGACCATTTCCTTCTCTGAACGGATGAATTGCCATAAGATGTGCATAATACTCAGCTAAGAATGCTGCTAAGGCTTGTACTGAATATATGTTGTTTATTTCAGCATTCATTAATTTTAATTCGCCATTAAGGAAGTAATCAATACTATGAACATCTGTAAATCCAGTTTCTTTTTGCATATTTACATAACGATATTCACCGGCCCAATCATAGATATCTTCAAATAAGTATTTATGAATATTTTTCCAGTGTTCAACATCAAAATTTCCTTGAATAGGATTTATATATAATTCAACTAATTTTTCAAAAGTAATTTCAGCTTCTTTTTGTTTTAGTTCATCGTAATCATAGATACCTAATTTATTTCTTAAAGTATTTGTACCAGGGAAGAAATATGAGTCCCATAAACGATTTATTTCTTCAAGCATTTCATTTGTTACTGCCATTTTTACCACCTCTTATTAAAGCTAGTTTTGGTCCTTTCGATACTTTTATATTTTTTTTAGTTTTAAATTCGTCAATAAAAGTATCACTAACTTGGATTTTATCTACTAGTAAGTTAGCGCGCGCTTGTATGATTGCTTTTTCTATCTTGTTGCTTTCCATAACCATCCCTCATTATTAATTTTATCACTTGTATTGATTTGTCGCAACATAAGAAAAAAGCAACTTGTTAGTTGCTTATTTTTAAATTGTAATCATTCTTTTTTTGATATTTAAGTATGTTAAGATGGTTCCTGATACTATAATTGCAAGGCAGCTGATGATGATTAAATCACTTGTTTCAGGATTTTTTTCTTCTTTGATAAATGTTACTTCTATTGTTACATCAGAGCTTGGCATTGTAAAGGTATAGTCAGTAAATGTTATTACATTTCCATTAGCATCAGTTACTTTAACAGCTTCAAGAACGTATCCTTCTTCTGGAGTTACTTTGAAAGTTATATCTTTTCCTGGTAATTCACTTTCTATTACTTCAACATTACCTTTTCCTTCAATTTTTGTTAATATATCATATCTAAATTGATATACTTCTGTAGAAAAAGTTACAGTATCAACATTAGAAGTTCCGTCATTTCCACCATTTGCTTCTTCTCTATAATTAGTTACCATGATTCCGCGAGTTGTTGGTACCAAGTAGTAAAAACTATTTTCATTTTCTATTGTTTGAACTATATTTCCTTCTAAATCTATAACGACTATGTCACAAGGTGCAAGATCTTCTAGATCCTTAATTCCTATTGTTACAATGTAATCGTTAATTAATAATGTATTTATAAATTCTTTGTATTCTGTATATTCTTTTGTCCAAAGTTCAGTACCTTCACTATCTTGTAATGTTACAACACCTATACTATCGTATTCACATTCATCACTTGTAAATAAACAATCATTAGGTTTTATTCCACTTAATACTATATTCTTATCATTTTTCTTTAGATTATAATAATAGTATTCATCTAATTGATAATTTTCTAACTCTGCTAATTCTGGAAATTGTTTATTTAATAATTCTTCATCATAAGGGATATATTCATAATTACTAAAATCTGATTTTACTGTTAAAATGTCATAATCTACTGTAAGTAAATATGCATTTCCTTCATCATCTATTGATAATAAATTTATTGCAAAAAATGGGATTTCACTGTGTAACATACTTCCTAACGCTATTGAATCATCATAATCAAATGCAATACCATTTTCAAACTCCAAACTTGAATTGTATTTGAAGAGATTTATACTTTCACCAATCTCAACGACTATATATAAATAATCATCTTTTACAATCATTTCAAGTATATAACCTTGTCCCATTCGAGTACTGTTTAATTCGTTTCCATCAATGTCATAAGAAATCAAATAGGAATATCCATCAGCATAAAAAGTAGTAAGGTATTCTCCATTGAATTCAACATTCCTTATTCCATAGTCTGAAAAAAGAGTATATTGGTTTTCCAATACTATTTCTTCCGTTTTCCAATCTAAGTCATATACTGTTTTTGCATTTACGTGAGATACCGCTAAAAGCAATAAAAATAAACCTGTAATTAAGTATTTTATATTTTTCTTCATTTCATCTACTCCTCTATTCTTTATAGAGTATAACACTTATATAAGGAATATTCAATCAATAAAAAAAGCAACTTGTGAACTGCACCCCTCAGAGTAGACATCATAAAAAAAGCAGTTCAATAAAAATGTT
>CAVAGO010000009.1:0-38497 GCA_963588075.1 bacterium
GGTGATAATATGAATAAATTAAAGAAAAATATTCTCCCATTAATTAATATCGTAACTTCCATTATCTTAGGTATTATCTTATTAGTATCTGAGTTAAGTGAAAATACTATGTATATTATGATAATGTCTATAATAGTAGGTTGGGCAATTCCTTACTTAGTTTTACTAGTAACTGGAATTACTATGTACTATAAATCTCATCATAAATTAACTTTAATATTTAATATAATAAATATTCTACTATGTATTCTCTTATTATTCTTAGTAATAAGTATTTATGATTCAAAAATGCTTATCTTTTTAATAGATTATATTATAATAGGAGTAATAAGTATTATAAATTCAATATATTATATTCGTTATATTAAGAATGACAAAGAACGACAAGAAAAAAAATTATCTAAGAAAAAAGAAAAAGATGAAATAAAAAGAATAAAAAAAGAAAACAATGGAGCAATTGTTTAGGTGGTATTATGAAAAAGAATTTAGAATTAACACACAATCAAAAAGAAGTAAAATTAAATAAGAAAAATTATATAGTTATTTTAATCCCAATTATATTAGTAATTATTTTAATAGTTTCTATAGCTATATTTGTTTCTGTTACTAATAGTCCATCTAATAAATTAAAAAGTTATTTAGAAGAAATAGGGTATAGTTGTAATAAAAAAACTTGTTCTAAACAGACAAGTGAAAGTACTTATACAATAAATTATATTGATGTAAGTTTTCATGTTGATAACGAAACATATCGTTTGACAATCAGCGGTGAAACTCCAACATTAGAGTTAAAAAATGACGAATTCATTTGTACTTATACTAAAGCTGATTATACTAGATTTACACTAGTTGACGATTCCTTTATCTATGATAAAAAGTGCTCTAAATATAACTCTGAAGTAAATAAATACATAGAAGAATATAAATCAATTGTCAATTCATCTGGTATAGATGTAAATAATTTAGATAAATAATTGTAAACATTCACAGATTTTAAATGTGTGAATGTTTTTTAATGCTATAATCAAAGTAGGAGAATTATAATATGAAGAAGTTTAAAAGAATAATAACACTACTGGCTATGACATTATTACTAACTAATTGTGGAAAAGAAAAATTAGAACTAAATCAAGAAATAGAATTAACAGGTACAGTAAGTATTAAAGAAGTTACTGAAAACAATGAAACAAAAACAGTTAGTATCCTTAATTTAGATGAACCAGTTATAATAGATGGCAATACAATCCATAAAATAGAATTAGATTATGATAAAGATTTAAAAAATAATTCAGAACTTACTATAAAAGGAGTATTAAAAAGTAATGATGATTCAACTTTAGATTTGGATTATTCATTTGTTGTAGAAGATATTAGTGATATCTTATCTTATGTTAATACTTTTTCTAATGATGAATTTTCAATGACTATTCCAGCTGAACTAATTAAGATAAGTACAATTGAAAAAATAGATAATGGTTTTATAGTTTATAGTACATCTAATATGAAAAATGGCGGCGAAGTATTTAGAATTGTTTCTGTAACAAATGAAGAATTCAAAACTATGAATAAAAACGAAAATAATTACATTGAAAAAATAACCTCATCAAAAGAAAGAACAGTGATCATTAAATATCCAACTACTGAAGAATATTCAGAAGAAAATTTTGATGATTACGAAAAAATAGCTAGCCAAATTAATATCATAAAAAATAATGTAAGACTTAAGTAAGAGCGAAAGCTCTTCTTTTTTTATCAAAAAAACTACACGATTTCTCATGTAGTTTACTTCTAAAATATTTAATTATTTTTCCATTAATTCGCAATCTCTAAGTTTATAAGTATCTCCAATATAACATTGAACAGTTACATCAGAATTACCTGTATAACTAAATTCATCTTTCCATTCTAAAGTAAAATAAGTACCAACTTTATCAGTTTTATTATAAGCAGTCTTGCTTTCGAATAATTTATATTTAGTACCATCAGTAACCATATATCCACTAATAACAAATTGATTCTTTAAAATCTTTCCTATATCATCAACTAAAGCACTAAAATCAATAACATTAACATCTACATAATTAATTTTATCTTTTGAAATCTTTGTTAAATCAATACCACCTGTTACAAAATCAACAGTACCTACAAAGTTAACAACGTCTCCTTTTTTTACATCGACTTTATCTTTAGCAATAGTTCCATTCAAGCTATATTCATTATCTTCACTTACTAAAGTAATTATCGCTTCATCATTCTTTGTTGAAATCTTTTTAACTGTTGCAGTACTCATGTACCAAACACCACTTTTAGCAGTTGTGTATTTTAAAAGATAACTTTGTGTAATCTTCATTGGTTGACCCAACTTAGATTCGACATTTGTAATATTATCAACATCACTTACATCAATTTGTTCTGTTACATTAGTTGTTTCTTTATCTTCTTTCTGTAAGTCGACAATCTTATTCCAAACTAAAACACCTAACAGCATTATTATCAAAGCTACTATCGATATAATAGCTACCTTATATTTTTTTATGAATTCCATAATAATCCACCCCGTACCAATATTATATAATAAATTTTAATAATTAAATACTGGTAAATTCATAATATTTATAATAGAATTAAACATGTATGTAATAGGAGGAATAATATGAAAAAAGAAGAAATGTATCAGCAAATTAAAGATTATATAGAAACCGCAGATGGTTTCATAAAACATAATGGTATGCATGTTTCAGAAATAACAGATACTGAATGTACAATGTATATCGACTTATCAGAAAACTCTCTAAATCCTAATGGAACTGCTCATGGTGGTTTAATATTTGGTTTAGCAGATACAACTATGGGTCTACTAGCTCGTACTACTGGACGTAATGTCGTAACAATTAATTCTCAAATAGATTACTTAAAACCTTGTAAAGGTTCAAAAATAACTTGTGTTGCTGAAGCTCTAAAAGTAGGTAAAACAACTGCTGTATATCGTTCTAACATTTACACAGAAGATAATATCTTAGCAGCAACAGTAACAGGAACATACTTTTTTATCGATTAAGATGCCCCAAAAGCATCTTTTTTAATTGACTTTCTCTTATTTAAAGATAAAATAGATTACCAAGAGAGGTATTCTTATGGGAAGAATTAGAAGATTAACAATTTATTCAGATAAAATAAAAAAATCTAAGAAAATCTTAATATATTCAGACTTACATCTAGGTTTCAAAGATCGTAGTAATATCCAAGAAGTATTCGAAATACCAGAACTATCTCCTAGTTTATATGATTATATCTTAATCCCCGGAGATATAGTTCACGCTGGTAAATGTTTAGAATCTCCTAGCATTCAAGAATGTATTATCGAAAAACTAGCTAGATTAACAGGAAGTACTCCTACATACGTAAGTCTAGGTAACCATGACCAATATGAAAGATTCGGTTTTGAAAACTGGGCTGCCTACTGTGAAGATGCTGCTATCTCAACTTTCAACTCTCTCCCTAACATGAGAATACTTGATATAAATAGAAAAATAACTACTGAAGATTTAGAATTTAGTGGTATCAACAATAGTGTTTATTATTACTTAGAAAAACATGAATCAAGTAAATTCTTCTTACAAGAATACTTACTAAGAAAAAATAAAATGTCTTTTTCAGAAAGTAACTTTAGTATTTTACTAACTCATGATCCAAAATCTATCTACCGTATAAGTGCTGAACAAGGTGAGTGCTTAGTCCCCAATACTGACTTAGTAATAAGTGGTCACATGCATAATGGACTTACCCCAAACTTCTTACAAGGAACTCTAAAAGGTCGTGGTTTCTTATCACCAGATTATACTTTATTCCCAGATGTTGCTTATGGCATAAAAGAAGTAGGGGACACTATCTTCTTAGTAAATGGTGCCGTAAGTAGTTTCGTAGAAATACCTATAATAAACAAAATATTCGGTGTTAACTGTACAGTTCTTAACTTAGAACCAGAAGAACCTGGTAAAAAATTAGTATATACTTACAAATAAAAAATCCTATCTATCTACATAGGATTATTTTTTATATCTTCTAGAATCATCTCAATTAATTTATTAGTTCCAAAACTATGAAAAGAATTCTTTAAAGTAATCAAAGAAAAATACTTAGAAGGTACCTTAGGATTAGTTTTAACTTCAAATATTGAACCTTCATCTAATTCTTTCTGTGCAAATTCCTTCGTAACAAGTCCAACTCCTAAACCAATTTTTACAAAGTCTTCAAGTAAAGTCGCACTAGCGATCTCTAACTTAGTAGTTATCTCAATATTATTTTCTTTACAAAAAGAATCAAATGCCTCCCTAGTAGTCGAAGGAGCTTTTTGTAATAAGATAGGATATTCTTCTAAGTCTTGTAAAGAAATAGTTCTTTCTTTCAATTCTGAGAAATAATCAGAAGCCACAAAACAATGATGTAACTCACCAACTCTTACAACTTCCAAATCATCATCTTCCATTTCTTCCTCTTTAGCAATCAATATATCAAGAGTTCCATCCTTTAACATCTTTCTCATTACCTTACTAGGATCAGTAAATAACTGAATAGCAACATTCGGATACTCTCTATGAAATTTATCTAAATACTTCATTAAAAACAATCTAGCTAAAGCTGTACTAACACCAATTCTAATAACTCCTGTTTCTAATCTCTTCAAGTTAGAAAATTGCATTTCTGCATTATTAAAACAATTCATTGCTTGTTTAATGTAATTATAAATTTCACGACCATTCTCTGTTAAAATAACACCACGTTTTGTACGAATAAATAAATCTCCACCCAATTGTGCTTCTAAACTCTTTATCTGTTTAGTAACAGCTGGCTGACTTATATTAAGTTCCTGACTAGCTTTAGTAATATTCCCAACAGTCGCTACTACATAAAAGATTCTATACAACTCAAAATTAATATTCATTATCATAACCTCCTGTTATTATGGACATGAAAATAAAGTATTTTTATTATAATCACTTTACCTTTATAATTCAATAAAAAGAAAGAGGTACTATAATGAAAAATAGAAAAGATGATTTACATACACACAGCATTCACTCTGATGGCTCCAAGACTCCATCAGAACTAGTTGAGATTGCTTTATCAAAAAACATTGCTAATCTAGCATTAACTGACCATGATGACATCGAAGGTTCAAAAGAAATAATAAAACTTAATAGTAACAAGATAAATATCTATAGTGGAGTAGAATTAACTATCAAATATAAACAAGGAAGAATGCATCTTCTAGGATATAATTTTAATGTTGATGATCCAAACCTTAACAAAGTATTAAGAGAAATAAAAGAAAACTCTATCTATAATGTATTACTGTATCTAGAATTATTAAAAAAAGATTTTGGTATTACATTCCCTCAATTTGAAATAGATAACTTAGTAATCGCTCCTGGAAACATTGGCCGTCCTCAAATAGCTTTACTTCTTATGAAATATGGTTATTGTAAGAACGTTGATGAATGTTTTGATAGATATCTAAATCCAGTTTATGATAAAACAAGAAGTGTCAAGAAAGGTATTACTTTAGAAGAAGGAACAGATTTAATACATAGAGCAGGCGGCACAACTAGCTTAGCTCATCCTAATAGTTTAAAACATCCACATTCTGAGTTTGCTGAACTAATGCCATACTTCATTAGTGCCGGTATTGATTCACTAGAAACAACTCATCCAAATCTAACTACTGAAGAAAGAACTTTCTATCATGCCCAAGCTCAAAAACATCACTTATTAGAAAGTGGCGGAACTGACTACCATGGTATCGACATCAAACCAGATATCGACTTAGGTTCCGGAAGAAACAACAATGTTGACATTCCAACTAACTCATTAACACTAACTAAAAAAATAAAAAATAGATATAGCGCATAAAAATGATATAATACATAAGCAGGTGATGTTTATGTATTATTGCTTTAATGGAAAAGAATTCTCTGATGTCCCTAGAACTAACAGAGAAATAGCATATGCCGTAAGTAAAAATGCTTTCATTTATTATGATGAAAATGAAGATGTATTCAAAGATTATCAAGACAATATTGTAGATGTTAATGGAATCAGAGTAATCCCATCTTCTTTTGTTCTTCAACTACCAAGTATGATTAAAGCCCTTCAACGTCAAGGCGCCATAATACCAAATACATTAGAAGATATAAGTAAAGTAGAAGAATGGTACAAATACTTAGAAACACAAAGACTTATCATTCCTTTTGAAGGAAAAGATTTACATGACCCAGAATTTTTAAATTACGTTTATCAAGTATTTCAAAATAATCCTGAAGTATTTCTAAAAACTAAGAATAAAGACTTCAATGGTATCATCGACTTAGAAGACCTATTTAATGAAGAAAGCGACCTACGTAAAGCCTTCTCATACCACGAAGATGAAGAATTCATTCTATCTGAAAAAGTCGAAGTAAACCAAGATGAACTAGGTCAAGAAGAATATCGTATCTTCATTTATAAAAATAGAATAATGAATATTTCTCGTATTACAGATTCTACATATCATCAAATCCCTGAAGACTTAATTGAATATGTATATCGAGTTATAGAAAGTAAGCCAAAATCATTCCCAACAACTTTTGTACTAGATGTTTTTTCATATCAACATATGTATGATATTTTAGAATTAAATCCTTTTGAAGCATCAGGCAAGTATTTATATAATTCTATTTTTAGTTTCAGTGACGATTTAACTCATCAAGACATTGAAAATATTCCTGTTGAAAAAGATTCTCAAGAAGTTTCATATACTCCAGAAGAACACCTTAAACCATCAACACTAACTAAAGTACAAGGTACTTTCGCTAAAGACTATAGTGATATACAAAGATTCGGTAAAAGAGTAGATGGTTTCGTTCATATCTTCGGTTTACCGGAAGGTATCAAAATAGATTTAGATTCTTTATTCAGTGATAAATCTCTTATTGAGAGCGATGCTGACATAACCGACCCATCAAAGAGTTTAACAAAAAAATAGTTAAACTCTTTTTTTCCCTAATAATTTAGAATATAAAAATTAATAATATAAGTAGAATATCTAAGTATCTATGACTAAAAACATAGTATAGTTTTTTACTTTTTATTATGATATAATATTAAAAGAAAAATAATAGTAGGAGAGTAGGTGTAACAAATGCCAATTAAAGAATTAAAATGCATTGAAATACTAATTCGTTTTTTAGCACGAAAAAGTAACCTAAAAGATGAAATCTCCTCCGAATTTAGTGATACAGAAACCTTTAATAGTTCCAAAATAAATTTATTTAATATAATTTCTATCAACGATTTAATTGAAAATTTTGATTTAAATCAACCATTTTCTTTAGAACAATTTCTAATGGATGGTAAAATACCAGGTATGTATGATGAACCTACTCATACACCAGAAGAAGATCCAAGATATATTTATGATTATAAACAATACTATACTTTATTAGTAGAAGCTCTAAAAGAAGGCAACTATTTATTTGATGAATCTAATAATTTATTTGTTTCTAGTACTAAATTAGAAACAACAGTACCTCAAATATGGTTATATCGTCTAGCGCAAGCTACTAAAAAAACTAAATATCAAAGAATGTATTTCTATAATAAAAATAAAGAAAATAATATAACTGATAAAAATGCTTTACTTGATTATCTTCATCATACTAAGACTTTCTTAGTAGAATTATCATCTGCAAATCCAAATTCAGATTATGATGTAGAATTTTCGAGTACTGAAGCTAAAACTAACAATCGTATCAGCGGAAACAGAGAAATTAAAGTATCTGACATAATCGATATTTTCCAAGAAGAAACATCTCCAGGAATAACTTGTCAAATAAGTAAATATAAATTAACAGATGCTTTCTTTATAATAGCTAAAGCAGAACGTTTAGGTCGTGCTTTCTATAGTGAAACATTAGAAGTTCAACAAAAATATTTAAATAAATGGATGTTAGAATTTATAAATAGTAATGAAAAAGCTAAGAACGAAGCACAAAAATTAGTTCTTATTGCTAGTGACAAAAATGTTCATGGTTATGAAGTAGAAGACTTAAACAGAAAAGATGCTATAATAGGTTTAATCAATTTATATTTTAGAATAATAAAATCACTGGATGTTGATTTAGAACTAACTTCATTAACAGACTTTAATATTGAAGAATATTTACATCCTCAAACAGAACAAGAATTAGTAGAATTAAATAGAGTAATTAAAAAGATTAATAAATGTTTAACAGATAAATCTTCTATTGCTAAAGACTTAGAAAGTTTAACACTGGCTATCGATAAACTAGATCAAGTTAAAGACAAAGAGGAAATAAAAAGAGTAAAACAAGAACGTCAACGTTTATTAACTGCTTTCTGTACACAAGAAGACTTAGAAGAAGAATTAGGTCGTAAGAGAAATATTCTTCAAGACAGCATTCGTATAGCTAAGCAAACTTCTGTAGAAAGCATCGCTTTCGATAATGAATTAATAATTGATTTACTACTAGACTGTGTAAGAAATGGTCGAGTATATTTCAAATTAGGATCTAATCAAATAGTATTTGAATCATACAATGAAGAATTAGGTAAAGTAGTATTTAAAGCTACTATCAATCTCGAAAAACTAATCGTCTTCATTGAAAACTTTAATTATCGTATCGAAGATTTCGGAATGCCATTAAGATGAGTTACTAACTCATCTTTTCTTATGTATTTATTTTATGATAAAATAAATTTGGTGATTAAGTATGGGTTTAACAGTAAAAAATAAAAATAGTTATGAATTAGGTAATAATTTAACAGAATTTTTCTCTTTACCACTAGAAGAAACTAAAGCTCCAGATGAATATAGTAGATTAAAAGATGATATCTATGCTTTAGATATTGATAATGAAGAAAAAGCTAATATCTTAAATAAGATTAATTCTTTAAATACAACACTATCAGCTTCTCAGAAGAGAAGGATTATTAAAGAAATCGAAACATTTAAAAATGATTATAATATCTAACCTTGTAATTCTTTACTTTTAATAATATAATAAGCCCAACAAAAGAAGGGATTTAAATGACTTCAAAAGAATTTGATACTTTAAATAGATTTGTCGTAAGTAACAATTTTTTTTGTAATGCCCTAAATAAAGGAACAACTCCTGTTCTAAATTCAACTTTAAAAATCGAATTAATTCTTTATTATCTAACTCTTAATAAAGAATATCTTTCTAGTTTAAACAATCCTTATAAGGAATTATATTTATCTTTAATTGAAAATCATTCTTATATTATCGAAGACAATTATTTATTAACAGAAGGAATCATCATTACCTTAGAATCTCTAATTAACTTAGTTAATGAAATAGAACATAGTAAGACTGAAACTAATGGTAAAGTAATTTATTTTACTAATATTAACGTTAATCATGAACCTAAAATAATGCGTCCTCAAAAAAGCCAAATAATTCAATTCAGCGACGCTCAAAGAAATATTTTTTATACTAGTTTAGAAAGAGCTACTATCTTTGAAAGAACAACTAGAGTAGACCAAGATACACTTCCATATATTAATCGTACTAAACACGACTTCATAGCTCTTATGAATGATATTATCTTAAAAGCTTTAAATGATAACTTAGAAGGTTATAATCCTAAATATTTAAAAGTAATAGCTGCTTATCTAAATATATTTCCATTCACTGTCTATGCTAAAGATAAAAAAGAAATACCTTTTTCAGAAATTGAACTGCCTCAAAGTGAAATAGGTATTCGAAAAACAACTATTAGAAATCCTTTAATTGATGAAATAGAAAAAAAACTAACTTTACTTATTCAAAGAGAAAATTATTTGTTCCTTGAAAGAGAACGTTTTGAAATGGATTTTTCTGTCAGTACTAACGTCCTAGCTCGTATTGAACAAGAGCTAATGGAAATAGATAAAGAAAAAAATAATTATTTCTTTGGTCTATATGTCCTAAAGAATTCTCCAGAACTATATAACGAAAATTTACTAACTTATATAACAAAATCTTTTCATTCTGGAACTGTCGAAATTAATAGATTTTTAGCAAATCCTATTATAAAATTATTTTATATAGAACATAGTAAAACAGAATTTCATAGTTCAATGAGATTAGATACTTTATTAAAACTAATTAATCCAGATGAATTATTAGCAAAAGTTTCTACTCAAAAAAGTTTAAAAATGGAGGTATAAAAGATGATGAATAATTTAAGTACATTAGTATCATTTAATCATGCTTTTATGTCTTATAAAGATTTTCTTTTTAATCATCTGAACAATCTCACCAACGAATCTCAAAATATCAAAACTCTTGAGATTCTTTTCTCTTGTCTAAATATTATTTTAAATAAAGATCGAATAACTACTCAAGATGAAAATCAAGAAACTTATATCGATGAAAATATCTTAGAACAAATTATTTCTATCATAAGTACAAAAAAAGGCGATACTTATTACTTAGGAAATCTTTCCTTTAATAGTAAAGAAGAAGTAATAAAAACAATCCGTAATAAAATTGCTCACGGTGAATTTACCATAGATTCTAATAGTGACAATATAATTTTTAATATTAACCAAGAAGAAATAAAAATATCAAGACAAGCCCTTTATAGCTTTACTATTTTATTAATTGAAAGAATCGATTTATATACAGTATCACCAACTTATGAACGTACTCAACTATATGCTAGTACTTCTAATCTAAAAAGAATAAAACATTCTAAAGATATCTCTAATATGTTAGATAATATTTATTATATTGATTATACATTCTTTGATACTGACTCAATTACTCCAGAGAAAAAAGCTCAAATAGAAGAACTTCTTAAACAAATCCCCGAAGTAATTTCAACTTATGAAAGAGAATATAATACAAAAATTACTCCTAGTTTTATAAAATCTTTCTTTCAAAAACATAATATTCAAGTAAATCCTTTTATCAAACCATTATCATCTACTGACTACACTTATCATTTAATATCTTTTATTACAGAAAATTTTTCTCAAATTAAAAAAATGGACTTAAGAACTCAAGTTGTTCTAATCTCCAACTGGTACCAAAAGTTATTAAATGATGAGAAACCACTAGAAAACCTTACTCAAGGTATTCATTATAATTTATTTATACTAAATAACTTAGAACATAATAAGTATAAAAATTTAAATCAAGCCCTAGAAAACATTAATTCTAATAATTTATTTACTAGTATCATCGAAATAATTATTGCTTCCGAATTACTAGCTTTCTATGCTCATTATCAGTATCCTTTGGAAAACATTTGCAAATCAAAAGCTAATCTAGACGAAGGAATAGATTACTTTGATTACAGCAAATTAAATCTCCAAGTACTAAGACCAACCATCTTCAAGGTTCCAGAAGGAAGACAATCCTCATACAGTGAAGCTGTCTCAGCTACCAAAAGAAGACTAAATATCATCGATACTGAAATAAAAAACTTAAACACTCAGCAAACTAACATAAAAAGACTCCTTCAAACAGCTAAAACTGATACCGAAAAACAAAAACTCCTAAAAGCTCTTCAAACACTTGAACAAAAAATAAACAAAGTCCTAGATCAACAACTTCAAGAACTATCAACACTCCAAGAACGAGAAAAAAATCTCGCTGAATTTAATTTAGCAGACAACACAAACTATTACTATAATAGATACTTAATAGAATACATTAGAAATGCTATTGCTCATGGCAACGTTCATTTTTATTATAGTGATTCATCAACTAATCTCGAAAACTGCCTTATTAGATTCATCAATAAAAAAGACAATCAAACAACACTAGATTTAACTATCTCTATAAAAGACTTTGATGAATTATTTAATATCTACAATATATCTCTTTTAGATGAACATCTTACTAACAAAAAAAGGGTAGAACACCTTAGTTCTATCCTTTTAATATGAAAACATTTTACAATTATAACTATCTAATAAGTTATTAACTTCACTTAATTCATAAATACCTTCTATAAAACAAAAACGTATTATCAAATCATATACATTATTCTTAGGTAATGAATAAGCTGCACTATTAAGTAATTCTTCCATCTCTTGTTCACTTAATTCCAAAGCTAAACCAAGTAATATAACTGTCTCCTTACTAGGATGATAATTCATATCACTTCTTATCTTCGAAAATAATCTTCTATCAATATGTACTTTATTATATACATCACTATCTTTTAAGTCTCTCTCATCTATTAAATTAAATAACATCTTTTGAAACTTATTATCTGTCTGACTCTCATTAATAAAATCATCTATCTTACTTGACTTACACTTTCTAAGCGTAGCTCCTGCCATCTCCTTAGAGAATACTGCATCTTCAAATAATTCTTCTTTATCAAACTCTTCATCTAAGTAAGTTCTATCTATTCTTTGAACAGCTTTCTCTTCATCAATAAACTTAGTACAAGAAGCATTCTCTTGACCATATCTAAATTTATTAAATTTAACTATTACTTCACTATTAAGATTACTCTCAATATAATTCTTTAATTTTTCTATCATAAAATTGTCCCTTTCAATGCGACCAAATTAATAATTTAATGTAGTACCATTATACCAGAAAGAGGCGAGGAATATGCAAGAAAAATTAAATTCATTAAAAGAAACAAGTATTTTAGAAATATCTAATTGGTGGGGATTACATAATCCTGGTACTAGTGGAACAATAATATCTCAAGATAAAAAGATATACCATTATACTATCTATCATCGTGAGACTAACTTCTTAAAAGAAAACAACATCCCATTAGAATCTATTTCTAAAGGACGAAACCTTACTGAAGAAGAATACGAAAGAGTAATTAAGTTTATCGAAGAAAATATAGTAGGTAAAACATTTACTTCTCAAAGAATCTTCGATGCTAGTTGGAATGTACGTGGTCACTATAAAGGTCAATCATTTAATATTCACAACAACAAAGGTTTCGGCGAAGAAAAAGGTCTATACGACCTAACAAAAGAATTTTTAAGTACAATAAAAGGAGAGAATTAATATGAAAAATACTAAAACAAAAAAAGAAATGGACGTTGTATTTCTACTAGATAGAAGTGGTTCAATGGCTGGTCTAGAACAAGACACTATCGGCGGATACAATAGTTACCTAGAAAAACAAAGAAAAAATAAAATGAATACCAAAGTTACAACAGTACTTTTTGATAATCAATATGAACTATTACATGACAGAGTACCTATTCAAGAAGTAAAAGATATAACAGATAAAGAATATTATGTAAGGGGCTGTACAGCACTATTAGATGCAATCGGTATTACAATAACTAATCTAGATAGAAGAGTAAAAGATAACAAAGTATTATTTGTAATAACTACTGATGGCTTAGAAAATGCCTCACGTGAATACAACAAAAATAAAATAAAACAACTAATAGAAAATCATCCTAACTGGGAATTCCTATATATCGGAGCCAACATAGATTCCTATAGTGAAGGAGCATCTCTAGGTATTAGTAGTAAAAACATTGCTAACTATTCCAAATCAAAACGAGGAACATCAGCTTTATTTGATTGCATCAGCGACGTAAGTATGTCTATGTACTGTGAAGAAGCTATTGGTTCCTCTTGGAAAACCAAGCTAGAAAACACTAAATAAGGCACTGCCTTATTTTTTTTAGAATACTTTTTTAATAATTTCTCATACTAATAATGAAACTTATAAAAAAGGAGAATTATTAATGAAAAAAAGTTTAATTTTTACTATGTTAATTTTATTCTTTTCATGTATCTTAACAGTATCTGCTACTACTGTATTTAAGTATGACTGGAAAACTGAAAATGAATATCTACGAGCTGATTATACAATGTATTATAATAACAATACTTACTACAATAAAGGTTATGTAACTTCTACTATTAATTTAGAAGATCAAGATGATGATGGAATACCTAAAACTTATCTAAGAAGATATAACATTCAAGGAGAACTTCAAACTACCAAGATTCTTGAAAATAAAATGATTTTATCTCTTACTTCAAACGATCAATATATAATAGCTCTTTCTATTACTTATGGAGATTCAACAGATACTTATAAAATATTATTATTAGATGATTCTCTAAGTATTCAAAAAGAAATTACAATTAATATGGAAGATAACGAAAATATCTTTAATATCTTAGAAGAATTTAAAATATTAGGAATTAAATTTCTAACTCGAACAGATAATAACATTTATTTTGCTACTAGTAACTATATCAAAGAAGTTAATATTGAAACAGGAAAAACTACTAACTATGAACCGACTGATGAAAATATAGAAAAGTATATGAATTATTTATATAGGTTAGATGAAGAAAAAACTGATACAAGATATTTCTTTGGTCATGATGAGAATACTACTTATGAAGTATTAACTGGTATGGAAAATCAAGGATGTATCTCAAACCCAGTATCTAAAGAAGTAGGTGGAACATTAGAAGATTCCCTTTTCTCAAGATATCCAATCTTCACAGATGCTTTTATTACACCATATGTTGCTTGTAATCCAGATTACAAAGGTGTAATTAAACTATATAAAAATGATGAATTAGTCTTTGATAAGATATATGAAGAATATAGTACTTTTAATTCTCCTTATATAATTAATGATTACATAGTAGCTATCGCAACTAAAATAGATTATGACACTTATGAATATAGTATTTCTATTGTAATATTTGATATGGAAGGAAACCTTTTACAAGAAATAACAGAAGAAGAATACTATATTAACTTAGTACCAGGACCTGCTAGTTTCATGACAATTGGTGCTAACCAATCTACTAGCGATAGATGTTATGCTGAAGAAAAAGAGATTTCTTATAATTGTTTTAAAAATAATAATATAGTTTATTATTTACCATTAAATATCACAACTAAAATAGAAGGAAATGGTACAATTGATGTTCCAAACACTGCTAGATTCGAAGAATTGATAAAATATTATCCAAATCCTGAAGAAAACTATTCTTTAGATTCGCTTACTGTGATAGATTCTGAAAATAACGAAATAACAACTAGTAATAACACATTCACAATGCCAAGTAATAATGTCACTATTATAGCTCGATTCGGAGTAGCTAATCCTGAAACCAAGGATATTTCAGTTATAGGAATTATCATAGTATTATCAATCAGTATCTTAATATATACTAAATATTCTAAAAGATTAAAGGAGAAATAGTTCTCCTTTTTTCATTTTAAAAGCAATAATTACTTTACAAAAAATTAACATTTAATAATTTTTCATAAAAAAAACACCAAATATAATAAATTTAGTAGTAAAATAGTGTACGAATGGAGAAAGACCATAGGAGGTATTATTATGAAAAAGAAAAAAACTTGTTTGATAATATATAATCCCCGTAGCGGTAAAGGTAAAGTAAAAGAAAAAATAGAAGTATATAAAAAAATACTAGAAGAAAACAATTATGAAATTGATATAGTTGCAACTAAAGGTATGGGCTTTGCCACAGAAGCTGTAGTAGCTGCTGAATACCATGATATTGTCTTTTCGGTAGGTGGCGATGGTACATTAAATGAAGTAGTAAGAGGAAATATGATGCGAAGCAAAAAACTTACTATCTGTCCGTTACCTAGTGGTACCTGCAATGATGTTGCTACTATGTTAGGTTATGGTACTGATCCAGTAAAAAATATGGAATTAGCATTATCTGGTGAAATTAGAAATATGGATATCTGTACTATAAATGACACTCCATTTGTTTATGTAGTAGGTATGGGTAAATTCATGAACATTCCTTACGAAACAAAAAGTTCTGATAAGAGAAGAGCAGGTTATCTTGCTTATCTTAAAGATGGTATTAAAGAAGCTTTAGATAAATTAAGAAGATATAAAGCTGAAATCGAGATTGATGGCGAAAAAATGGACGGATATTATTCTTTAATAATGGTCTCAAATTCTGATCATGTTGCAGGTGTTGATAAATTCCATAAGAATGTCTGCTTAAATGATGGTGAAATGGAAGTCCTTCTATGCCAAGCTAGAACAAAAGGTCAATTTATCAAAAACTTTTTACAATTATTTTTAGGAAGACCTACTAATGAAATAAAATCTTTAAAAGCAAAAGATATTAAAATTAAATTAATCGATAAACCTTCTAAGAAATGGTGTATTGATGGTGAAAAATATGAATATAGCGGCGATACCTTCCGTATTAAAGCTAATAAAAAAATGAATGTTTTAGTTCCATCTCGTAATGTAAAAAAATTATTTAAAGAAGATTAAAGTATTGCCAACGCAATACTTTTTATATTGAAAAAATAATAATTTTTAATTAAATAATCAATATATTTTAATAAATTAATAGTAAAATATTTGTCTGTACCAAAAGACAAGGAGTTTTTACACATGGAAAATAAAAAATGTTTAATTATATATAATCCACTTAGTGGCAAAGGAAAAGCTAATGAAAATATAAGTATATATTATAAGACTTTAAAAGATAAAGGTTACGATGTTGATGTTATTGCAACAAAACACGCAAAACACGCTACTGAAGCGATAATCGAAGCTAAACAATATGACGTAGTTTTTGCTATTGGCGGCGATGGAACTCTAAACGAAGTAGTTCGTGGCAATATGCTTAGAAAGTCTAAACTTACTATTTGCCCTCTACCAAGTGGCACTTGTAATGATGTTGCAACAATGCTTGGATATGGAAATAATCCTGAACAAAATATTGAAATGGCTCTTTCTGGTGAAGAGAAAAGTATGGATATTGGTTCTATAAATGATGAACCATTTGTTTATGTTGTAGGAATGGGTAAGTTTATGAATATTCCATATGAAACAAAGAGCGAAGATAAAAAGAAAAATGGTTATATGGCATATATCAAAGATGGTTTAAAAGAAGTATTAGATAAATTAAAAAGATACCGTGCTGAAGTGACTATCGATGGAAAAAAACTAGACGGAGCATATTCTTTAATAATGGTCTCAAATTCAGATCATGTTGCCGGCGTAAATAGATTTCATAAAGATGTCTGCTTAGATGATGGTGAAATGGAAGTGCTACTATGTCGCGCTAAAAGTAAAACTGAATTCATCAAAAGTTTTCTCTTATTATTCTTAGGTCGTCAAACGAGCGATATTATCTCATTAAAAGCTCATGATGTTCAAATAAAATTACTTGATAAACCAGAAAAGAAATGGTGTATTGATGGTGAAAAATTCGATTATAACGGTGAAGAATATCATATAAGTATTCGTGATAAAATGAAAATTCTTACACCAACATCCAATGCTCAAAAATTATTTAAAGCATAAAAAGGTACGTTTTTAAAACGTACCTTTATTTTAATTTACTAAAAATATTACCTAACTTATCATGAATTACTAAATCAGCTTTACTATCATAAGCAGTACTATCTTTATTAATTATAACTAGATTTTTTCCAGTAAAATATCTTATATAAGAAGCAGCAGGATAAACTACTAAAGAAGTCCCAGCTACTATTAACAAATCACAATTCTTAATAGCATCAATAGCTCTCATAACAATTTCTTCATCAAGTGGTTCTTCATACAATACAACATCTGGTTTAATAATTCCATTACAAGTACATCTTGGAATTATATCTTTACTATTAAAAACATATTCAGCATCATACTCTTTACCACACATCATACAATGATTTTTGAATACTGTCCCATGAAGTAACAACACATTCTTCGAACCACACTTCTCATGAAGACCATCAATGTTTTGTGTAATAATTGCTTTTAACTTACCAGAATCTTCTAATTTCTTTAAATATTTATGAGTAACATTAGGTTCTATATCTAAACAATTTAATTTATCTTTATAGAATTTATAAAATTCAGCTTGATGTTCATTAAAGAAACTTCTACTAAGCATTACTTCTGGTGGATAATCATATTTTTCATTATATAATCCATCAACACTTCTAAAATCTTTTATACCTGATTCAGTACTAACACCAGCTCCCCCAAAAAAGACAATTGATTCAGATTCATCTATTAATTTTTGTAACTTTTCATAATTTTCCATCTATTATCACCACACTTTAAGTATAACAATTTCTTTATTAACAATGCTACTAAAATGTGATAATATTAAAGCAGAATGGAGTGTGAGAAATTATGAAAAAATTATTGTCAGGTGTTCTTACTATTGTTATGTTTTTTTCAATCTTAACAACAGTTGGTCTTATCGCTGCTAGAAACTCAATTAGTAGTAATTCAATGGGTAAGATGATGGATGTTTTAGTTGAAGAATACGATATAGTTGATAACTTTGGTGGTGCTGCAGAAGACGAATTAGAAGATTTATTTGAAGATAAAAAGTTCAAAAAAATCACATCAGAATTACTTTCAGATTATTTAAAATACACTGTTAGAATTACTGATAAAGAACCAGATTTTACTGAATTCGTTGAATATGTAGTAGAAGAAACAGATTCTGATTATGATGAAGATGAAATCGAAGACTTAATTGATGAATTAGAAAGTGACATGGAAGCTGAAAGAATCCCAGAAGATGATGAATCTGCTGGTGTAATCAAAGCAATCTTCTCAGGAAGTTCTTTAATTGTTGCTTTATTAATTTCAGTTGCTTGTGCTTTCGGTATCTACTCATTAAATAAAGATTCTAAGAAAACAATAAAAAGAGTAGGAATAGTATCAATCATTGATGGTGCATTAATCATGGGCTTAGGTTCTTTATTAATGAATATCATGGAACAAGAAGCTAGTTCTTCTGATGAAGCAATGATGGCTGTAGTAGAAATAATCTTAAATAACTTCACTACTGTTGGAATTGTATGTATTATTCTAGGTATTGTTCTAGTTGTATTATCTCCAAAAATTACTTCAATGCTTTCAAGTGTTAAAAAGAGTAATCAAGAAATAAACAACTTAGATAATTCTGTTATAACAAAATAAAATTATAACAACTAAAAAAGACTTCGTATGAAGTCTTTTCTTATGCTTATTTATTCTCCCATTTCCAGTCTTTAACTTCTGGCATATCAATACCATATTCATGGATATATTGTTTATGTTCAATTAATTTTTCTTTCATTAACTTACTTAAATAGATACCTTTACTACCTAAATTAGGAACCATCTTACATACTTCTATTACTAAGTGATATCTATCTATTTCATTTTGTACTCTCATATCAAATGGAGTAGTGATAGAACCTTCTTCCATATAACCTTTAACTGTTATATTATGATTAGTTCTTTCGTATAATAACTCATGAATTAATGAAGGATATCCATGGAAGTTAAATAATATTGGTTTCTTTTTAGTAAATAGTGAGTCGTATTCTTCATCAGTTAAACCATGTGGATGTTTCAAATTAGTTTGTAGTTTGAATAAATCAACAACATTTATAAATCTTATTTTTAGTTTTGGTAAGTGTTCTCTTAAAATACTAACTGCAGCAACACTTTCTAAAGTAGGAGCTTCTCCACAGCAAACCATAATTATATCTGGTTCACCATCTTGATCGTTACTAGCAAAATCCCAAATACCTAATCCTTGTGTACAATGTTTTACTGCTTGATCCATAGTTAACCATTGTGGTCTTGGATGTTTTGAAGTAACTAAAACATTAATATAATTTTTTGTTTTCATACAATGTTCAAAACATGATAATAAGCAGTTTGTATCAGGAGGTAAGTACATACGAGTAACATCTGCTTTCTTAGAAGCTAAATGATCTAAGAATCCAGGATCTTGATGTGTATATCCATTGTGGTCTTGTTGCCATACATTACTTGTTAATATGTAGTTAAGTGAAGCAATTTCTTCTCTCCAAGGTAGTGGTTTAGTTATTTTCAACCATTTAGCATGTTGTGAAGCCATTGAATCTACAACTCTAACGAATGCTTCATAACTAGCGAAGAATCCATGTCTACCAGTTAATAAATATCCTTCTAACCAACCTTGACACATATTTTCAGAAAGCATACCATCCATTATACGTCCATCTCTAGAAAGGAATTCATCATTAGATTTTAAATCTGCCATCCAACTTCTGTTTTCTGCTTCAAAACTATGTTTTAATCTATTTGACATAGTTTCATCTGGACCAAAGATTCTGAAGTTTTTATTATGTGCATTTAGTTTAAATACATCTCTAACATATCTACCAAGTTCCATCATATCTTGTGCTTCAACAGCTCCAGGAGCTGGAATATCAAGGGCATACTTTCTAAAATCTGGCAGTATTAAATCTTTTAGTAAATGTCCACCATTAGCATGTGGGTTAGAACCCATTCTTCTTTCTCCAACTGGAGCAAGTGCTTGTAACTCAGGAATTAATCTTCCGTTATTATCAAATAATTCTTCTGGATGATAACTTCTTAACCAAGATTCTAATATATCTAAATGGTCATCACCACTCATATCAATAGGGACTTGGTGAGCTCTAAATGTTCCTTCGATTTCTTGACCATTAACATTTTTAGGTCCAGTCCATCCCTTAGGTGTTCTTAAAATAATCATTGGCCATTTAGGTCTTTCCATATTACCATTTTCTCTAGCATCTCTTTGAATTTTCTTAATTTTTTCAATACATTTATCTAATGCCTTAGACATTTCTTTATGCATAAACATAGGTTCTTCGCCACTAACTAATATTGGTTCCCAACCCATACCTTTAAAATAACTAATTAATTCTTCTTCACTAATTCTTGATAGAATAGTTGGATTACTTATTTTATATCCATTTAAATGTAGGATAGGTAATACAGCTCCATCATTTTTAGGATTTAAGAATTTATTAGATTGCCAAGAAGTAGCTAAGCTACCAGTTTCAGCTTCACCATCACCAACTACAACAGTTGCAATTAAATCTGGATTATCAAAAACAGCTCCAAAGCCATGCGCAAGTGAATAACCTAATTCTCCACCTTCATTAATTGAACCAGGTGTTTCTGGTGCAACGTGACTAGAAATACCTCCTGGGAATGAAAATTGTTTGAATAATTTTTTTAAACCCGCTTCATCTAAAGAAACAGATGGATAAACTTCAGTATAACTTCCTTCCAAATAAACATGACTTACTACTGAATTACCACCATGTCCAGGACCAGAAATATATATCATATTTAAATCATATTTGTTTATAATTCTATTTAAATGAGTATATACGAATGTTTGACCAGGACAAGTTCCCCAGTGTCCAACAATTTTCTTTTTAATATCTTCTTTTCTTAAACTTCTCTTTAATAAAGGATTATCTAATAAATATAATTGACAAGCAGTTAAATAATTAGCTGCATTCCAATACTTATCTAATTTAGTTAAATATTCCTTAGTATCATATTCATTCATAACCATTCTCCTTTTATATTTTTACCCTCTAATTATATCATGGAGACTATTGAAAGTAAATTAAGTAAATATAATGCCTAAATATTAAAAAAGCTTGTTTTTTATAAGGAACTTTGTGCTATACTTATTATGATAGGGAGGCCCACTTATGAAGAAGTTTCTTAAAGATAATAAATTGATTATTTTGTGTATTACTTTAGCTATTGCTATTTTAGTTGTTGTAGGTTCATTTGCAATATCTAAATTAAGTAATAATAAAGCATCTTCATTGAGTAGTAGTGAGTTGCCACCTTCATATAGGGGTGTTGAAGAAAATAAAAATTCTTCTCTCAAAAATCAAATTACTTTAGAAATTGGTTCTGAATTACCTCTTGTTTCTGATTATTTTGAAGATTCTTCTGATGTAAATGCAGATGCTATTATAAAATATTATTATAATGATATTGAGATATCTGAAACATCTTTTACTAGTACAAAAGATGATAAAATGTATTTGAAAACAGCTAATACTTATAAAGTTTTAATTATTGATGGCGATAAAGAGTATACTACTTCTATTAAAATAGTTGATACTGTCGCTCCAACAGTTGTTTTAAAAAATGTATCTATTACCGAAGGTGATAAGTATTCTGTTAAAGATTTTTTAAGTAGTTATAGCGACAATAGTGGTAGTAATTCTTATACTATAAGTTTTAAAGATGATAATTATGCTAATTTTAAAAATGTTGGTACTTATACAGTTGTCATAACAGTTTGTGATCAACATAAGAATTGTGTTGATAAAACTGGAAGTCTTACTATTAATGAGTTTGTTTTAAAAGTTGTAAAAACAATTGAACAAGAGATTGTTGTTAAAACAGAAGAGATTAAATATGGTGTAAGAAAGATAACTAAAGCTAAAGTTACTTATGATGTTTATAATGACGGTTCTAAAAAGGAAGTAAGTAGAAAAGCTGAAACTTTTACAATTGATCAATCTACATATAATGGTACAGTTGCTGCAATGAAATCAGAAGCATCAAGTCTTTATAATTCTCAATCTACAACAAGAAATACTATTTTAACTACTACTAACAAATATAGAACAGAAAAGAATGTTAGTAGCTTAACATTAGATCCAACATTAAGTATTATGGCTACAATTCGTGCTATGGAAATGGCTTACTCAGGTAAATTTTCTCATGAAAGACCTGATGGCAGAGAATGGTCAACTATGTGGGATGACTATCTAGGTGAAACTCCAGGTGGTTTAACTATTGGTGAAAATCTTGCTTATGGTTATTCTTCAGATGAAGGTGCTTGTCAAGGATGGCGTGATTCAGAAGGACATTATGAAAATATGATTAATTCATCATTTACTAAGATGGGAGTAGGTAAGTACACATTTAATGGAAAAACTTACTGGGCTCAATTATTTCAAAGTTAGAAGGACATAAGTCCTTTTTTTCTTGCTCTAATAACTTAATTGTTTTATACTACTAACTAGTTTTATACGAAATAGAAGTTATCCTAAAGGAGGACTTCATATAATAGAATCTTTTTATAAACAAATCCAAGACTCATACATTAACCAAGAACAACTATCTATAATAAAAGAACAATATAAAAAACAATATCTTAAACTCAAATCCCAAAGACATCTTACTATAATAGAAAAAACATTTATCAAAGACTACCAAAACATATCAACTTATATCGAAAATCACAATCTTCAATATCTCTCTAACTTACGTAAAAATACTCCTATCTTAGATAACATCAATGGCTACCCATTAGATGAATATCAAAGTAGAGTAGTACTATCAAATGAACCGGCAACACTTGTCGTAGCTGGTGCTGGCTCCGGCAAATCTCTAACTATAATAGGAAAAATTGTCTACCTAGTCCAAGTATGCAAAATAAACCCAGAAGACATTCTGTGTATCTCTTTTACTAACGACGCTACTATTAACTTAAAAAATAACATTCAAAAGAATTATAACTTTAATATAAACATCTACACATTCCATAAACTATCTTTAGAAATTCTAAGACAAAACAACATACCTTACCAAATCGCTCCCGATAACCATCTAAATGAGATAATCGATAATTTCTTCAACAACATCGTTCCTAGTTCATCAATCTACCAAAAATCTCTAACCAAAGTACTAGGTAAAACCTACACTCAAAAAGAACTAACTAATTTAAAAAGACTCATCTCAACCTTCATTAACTTATTTAAATCCAATAACTACCAACCATCCTATTACTTAGAAATTCTAAAAAAGATAAGATTCACTCTTAACATAAAACAATACATTCATAATAAACACTTAATTCTACTTATCTTTAACATTTACATCCTATACCAAGACTCTCTAACTACTGAAAATGCTCTAGATTTCAATGACATGATAAACAAAAGTATCGAAGTAATAAAAGAAACTAAAAAAATAAAAAAGTACAAGTACATCATCGTCGATGAATATCAAGACACCTCACTAACTAAATTCAACTTACTAAATGAAATAATCAACATAACTGGTGCTAACTTCCTCGCTGTCGGCGATGACTTTCAATCAATCTATCGCTTTACTGGATGTAATCTCCATATCTTCTTAAACTTCACTAAGTATTTTGAATATTCCAAAATCTTCCAAATAGTAAACACTTATCGTAATCCTCAAGAACTAATCAATGTAGCAGGTAGTTTCGTTATGAAAAATAAATACCAACAAAGAAAGAATCTCATCTCTCATAAACATCTCTCAAAACCAGTAGTAATCTATTATCAAGATAATAAAATCCAAGCTCTAAAAGATATTCTATCTTATTTAGATAAACAAAATATTCAAGAAATTATGGTACTAGGTCGTAATAACAAAGATATAACTAAATACATAGATAACACCCATAAACAAGATAACGACATCTACACATATCAAAACATCTCCTTTAGATATCTAACTATTCATAAATCTAAAGGACTAGAAAGTCATACTATAATACTTATAAATATGGAAGATTCATTACTCGGAATGCCTACTAAAATAAAAGATGAAAAAATATTAAAATACGTTAACAATACTAAAGACATCTATCCTTATGAAGAAGAAAGAAGACTATTCTATGTAGCTCTAACTAGAACAAAAAATAAGACTTACATAATAAGTCCTACTAAAAACGAATCTATCTTTATTAAAGAAATAAAAAAAGACACTAAAAATGTCTTACAAATAACTAATCGATTAAAATAGTTTATCTTTTTAAACCAGATTCAACTACAGGTTCTTCTATTTTAGGTTGTAAATTTAAACCTTCTTTAAAACCTTCTCTAAAAATGGCTAATTCTTCTTCGCTATTAGCTTTAAAATAAGTTTCATCTAATCCTTCAAAAGCAAATTCTTTGCCCATATTATATATTTCTTGTCTTTGTTGTTCATTAATTTGTTGCGGGTAAGCTGAATTTTCCATTTCCATCACCAAAGTTATTATAACATTAAAAGATATTCCGTGCTATAATAATTTTCGAAGAAACGGGGTATCATTATGAATAATATTTATGACTCAAAAACAGTAATTATCACAGGTTCAAGCAGGGGATTAGGTGCTGCAACAGCTAAAATATTCGCTGAAAAAAAATTTAATGTAGTAGTAAACTATGTAAACAATGAAACAGCAGCTCAAAAACTTGCTTCTAGTTTAGAAGAAGAATATAATATCAAAACACTTGTTGTTAAATGCGATGTTTCTAAAGAAGACGAAGTTAAAGAACTATTAAATCGTACTAAAGAAACATTCGGTCATATCGATGTTTTAATAAACAATGCTGGTATTGCAATAGATACTACTTTAGAAGATAAAACTGTCGATAATTTCCATAAAATACTAGATACTAACTTAATAGGAACATTCTTAACTTGTAAACACATTGGAACATTTATGAAAGAACAAGGTTATGGTTCTATCGTAAATATCTCTTCAACTAACGGAATCGACGCTTTCTATCCTTACAGTATGGACTACGATGCCTCAAAAGCAGGAGTAATCTCTCTAACCCATAACTTTGCTCTTGAATATGGTCCAACTATCAGAGTAAACTGCGTAGCTCCAGGATGGATAAATACAGAAATGAACAAAGAACTAGATGAAGACTATATCAAAGAAGAATGTGAACATATCATTCTAGGTAGATTCTCTGAACCATTAGAAATGGCTAAAGACATATATTATATAGCAGTAGAATCGACTTACATGAATGATTCAATTATAAAAATAGATGGAGGTAGATGTTAATATGTTACAAGAAATAGGTATTAGCGAAGAAACAATTAACTTCCTACATGAAGAAGAACAAAAAGTAAAAGACATTTTCAATACTATAGATAAAAACTGTTTAGAAAACTCTCTAAAAGTACTAAGTGCTTTCCACAAACACAACGTATCAGATAGTTACTTTAATAGTACAACAGGATATGGATATAATGACTACGGAAGAGATAACATCGAAAAAATATTTGCCGACGTCCTAGATGCCGAAGACGCAATAGTTAGAAGCCAATTCATCTCTGGTACCCATGCTCTTACAGTAGCATTATTTGCATATCTCCGTCCTAACGATAGAATGTTATCTATAACAGGACTACCATACGACACATTACACGAAGTAATAGGTATCGTTCCTAATAACAGTAGTCTTGCTTCATTCGGTGTTACATACGACCAAATCGACCTAGTAGACAACGACTTCGACTACGAAAAAATAAAAGAATACTTAAAAAACAACAAAGTAAAACTAATCGAAATCCAACGTAGTAAAGGATACTCAACTAGAAAAAGTTTAACTATCGATAAAGTAGAAAAAGCTATCCAAGCAATCCGTGAAGTAGACAAAGAAGTTATCATAATGGTAGACAACTGCTACTGTGAATTCGTTGAAACAAAAACTCCTTGTACAGTAGGAGCAGATATAATAGTAGGATCTCTTATCAAAAACCTAGGAGGAGGAATAGCTCCTAATGGTGCCTACATAGCTGGAAGACACGACCTAGTAGAACTCGCCGGAGAAAGACTAACATGTCCTGGAGAAGGTCGAGAAGTAGGTCCTACTTTAGGTATAAACAAACAAATACTACAAGGACTATACCTAGCACCTAAAGTAGTAGCTAGTTCTCTTAAAACAGCAATCCTAACTAGCAAAGCTCTAGAAGACTTAAACTACAATGTCGAACCTAAATACAACGAACCTCGTGCTGACATAGTCCAAAACATCATCTTCAATGATGAAGAAAAACTAATCAAATATGTTCAAGGTATCCAAATGGGTTCACCAGTAGATTCAGCTTCAATTCCGATACCTTGGGATATGCCAGGATATGAAGACCAAGTAATAATGGCATCAGGAGCTTTCACTCAAGGATCATCAATCGAACTAAGCTGTGATGGACCAATTCGTCCACCATACATTGCTTACCAACAAGGTGGTTTAACCTATGAATACGGCTTCCTTGGAATAGCAAGAGCAATCGAAGAATTAAAAAGTAAGTAAAATCTTACTTTTTTCGCCTTTTTATATAGGAAAGACAATAATAAATATGGTATAATTATATAGAATGGTAAAGAGTAGGTGAAAATAATATGATAAACGAAATGACTAACGATGAAATTGAAGAATTAGTTGGCTTAAAAGATGTAGATAAAAATATGTTAAAAGCTAGAAAAAATGGTCTTGCTTTAACTGATAATCAAGTAAGTACCTTAGGCAAATACAATATCGATGTTGGTAAGTGCAAAAGCATGTCTGAATTACTATACATGATTGACCAAGTTGATGATGATGAAGATGATGAATTAACTTTCCTTGCTGAACAACTAGCAGAAACAAATTATTATCAAAATACAAGAAAGTGATATAATATGGCATCCCCTGAAAAATTAAAAAAATATCAAAGAGAAAAATTTGAACATTATAAAAAAATAAACAATTTGAAAATAAACGATAACGAAGCATACATATCTATAAAAGTTTCAGATTATAATAGTATAATTTCTGATTTTTCATTAGAAGAACAACCGGTATTGAAAAACGAATTTATTGAAGTTATTGAAAAAAGAGCTGAGATTATACCTCTAGATTATCCACTTGTTCTAGAAATTCACAATAAAAACTTTACAGCAGAACAAAAAATAACTATTAGAAAATTAATAAAAAATAGATTTACTTTTATCTGTATTAATAAAGAATCTGAATTAAAAAGATTAAAACAAAAAGGCTTTTACTTTTTACTTTTAGGTCTTATTACATTTATAATTTCAATGTTACTTTATAATAATCAAGTTTTAATACCTATATATGAAATATTATATTTTATAGCTTCCTTTAGTATCTGGGAATTTGGCGAACTTGTAATTTTCGAACAAGACGATTTAAAAGAAGAAATAATAAAATATAAACACCTATCAAAAATACGTGTAGTCTACGATAAAGACTAATAGTTAAAATAAATAAAATATGTTATAATAAAATATGAAAAAGAAAGCGGAGGGGAATTTTATGGGAGAAACTAATCAAAGATTCCAAGTTGAAATAGAAACTGGAGAAGTAATGGATGCAGAACTTTTATCAGTTGTAGAAATTGATGGTAAAGAATATGCAGTTTATTCACTTGATAACAAAAATGGAACTGTTGATATCTTAGCATCTTATGTAATTAAAGATGCAGAAGGATATGATCAATTAGTTGATATAACTAATCCGATAGATAAAGAAAAAATTTCAAACTTTATTAAAAGTTTAGTGGCTTAATATTAAGAAAGGAGAATTAATATGGCAAATAAAGTAGGGAGCGGAGTTTTCCCAGGCATAAAAGAAAGATTCAAACTTTTCAGAGGAATTCTTAATACTAATCCAAAAACTGCGCCAGAAGCTTCAAAAGATTTAACACCAGAAGAAAAAATTCAAGCTTTAGCTACTGCAGTATTCGGAACAAGTAGTGAATATGCTACTCGCCAAAGCCTTGTTGAAGGATTAAATGCTAAGGAAGAGGCATATAGAAATAATCCTACTGATGCATTAAAAGATGAAATAGAAACTGAAAGAAAACAATTAGAACTATTTGATGAAACTATTACAAAACTTAAACAAGCAGCAGTTGCTGAGAAAGCTGCTGAAGAAAATAAATTATATAAAGCAGTAACTGATAGTGAAAAAATGGTTGATGGTTGTGTTACAGATTTCTACAAAAATATAGATACATTGCTTGAAAGCATTAAGAAAGATGAAAAAACTAATATATATGTAATGGTTCAAGCTGTAGCAAGAAACTTTACTGATTATAATGCGCGATTAAAGACTTTAGAAGAAAAAATTCAAGCTCTAAAAGATTATACTGGTAAAGATGATTATGTATCTAGTCATAAAAAAATGTATTTAAGTGAAGAACAAGTAGAAAAAATATATAGAGGATTAAGAACTCAAATAAAAGATTTAACACAAATGGGCTTTGGTCTTAACAGTGTATCATTTAACAAAAAGAAATATATCAGAGAATATGAAGAATTCTTCCTATTACTTCCAAAACTTCTTGGTGATCCAGAAAAATTTAAAGCAATCAAAGACAAAGTTGACGCTGAATTAAAAATAGAACAAAAAGACCCTGCTGAAGAATTAATCAAAGAAGCTAAAGAAAAAATCGATAGCAAATTAGCTGAATTATTTGAACAATACAAAGCAGAAATCAAACAACTTGAATTAACTATTGATAAAATGCGCGTTATGGGCGAAGTTAGTACAATAGTTGATGAATATGATGGCTTGACTAAAAAACAAAAAGAAGAATTAATCGATTACGGATTAACAACATTCAAAAAGAAAGTTAACGCAGAGTACAATCCTGAATTAAGAGCAGCAATCAAAATTGCCGTTGAAATAAATGACCTAATTGAAAAATTAGCTGAAATTGAATATACAGATCCAAGATTTACAGCAAAATATCAATTTGTAATTGATGAAATCAAATTAAATCGTGATTCTGACGTATTCAATAAAATAGGCGCTGTAATCATTCTGGATGAAAAAAATCAAAAAGTTCATTTCATTTTCAAAAATGATAAAATCGATGATATAACATTAGACATTGTTTCTGAAGATATTAAAAAACAAATGAGAGGGGAAGAAGTTGACCCTGTAAAAGAAGCAATTACTAAAGCTACTCAAAAACTAGAAGCAACTCTAACAAGTTTATTGAATGCTGGAGCTGGCAAAGTTGATGCAACAGCAGCTAAATTAGAATTCGAAGCAGCTTTAGAAGAGTTTGCAGTAATACCTGCAGATAAAAAAGCTGAATTAGTAGCTGAATATTTAGATAAATTCAATAAATTAAATAAAAAGCCAGAAAAAACAGTAGAAGAAAAAATTGAAGAAGTATTAAATAGATTATTTGAAAAATTCAAAGTAAACTTCAAAAATTTCAAAAATAACATCGGTACTGCTGATATAATATCTGCAGTTGGTAATGTACTTGATGATTATGATAAGTTGTCTGCTGAAGATAAAAAAGAATTAATTGAAAAAGCAGTAGATTCATTTGAAGCTAAAGTTGTTGCTGAATATGGTGAAGATTTACTAAATGCTGTAAATACTGCTTTAGATTTCGAAGATAAAATTAGAGAATTAGCTGAAATTGAATATACAGATCCAACATTTGCAGCAAAACATAAACAACTAATTGATGAACTAAAAAAAGAATGCAGTTCTGAATGCTTCACTAAAATCGGCGCTGAAATTGTAATTGATGAAGAAAATCAAAAAGTTCATTTCATCTTCAAAAGTGACAAAGTTAATGATTTAAGTCTTAACATTGTTCCTGAAAAAGTCAAAGAACAAATGAAGAGAAAACCTGCGCCAGCAACTGAGCCACATACTCAAGCTCCAACAGAAGATGAACAAAAAGAAGCAATTGCAGCATACTTAGAATTACTAAAAGAATTAAAAGAAGAAATAACAAAATTAAATTACTGTAATAGTAACATCGAAGCTGCTGCTTCTGTTACATTCGATAACATTGATGCAGATAAAGTTAATGCAGTTACTGCAATGGAAAAAGTTGCAATGCAACATGACACAAATATTCTTCAAAAGAAACTAGAATTATCAAATGCTCGTGCTAATTTACGTATCAAATACAATTGTTATGTATCTGCAATACCAGAAATAAATAATTATCAAATGCCTTCAATTGAATTTGGTAAAGATTATAAATCATTTGTTAGATATTACGATGAAATGATAACAATTGCTGAAACAAAGATTAAAGAATTAGATAAAGAAAGAATGGCTGATTATACACCATTAGAAAGAGCTAACGATTTAACTGACGAAATGAAAAAAATAGTTAGTTACATTGAAGCAGTAAATTCATTAATAAATAGAAGAATAATTGCTGCAAGTTTAGAAGAAGATATTGATATCGTAGCATTCTTACAAGAAAGACGTGAAAACAAAAAAGTAATTCGTCAAGAAATAAAAGAAATGCTAGAAAGACAACTTGCTAGTCGTCCTGAAGTAAATCAAGAAGAAGCTGAACAACAATTAACAGCTGCTTTAAGAGAAATTTATGACCAATGGTTACAACAATTTAAATTATCATTATCAAGTAATACAATAGTAGTTGATGATAAAGAATTTGAAAATAGAATCAGTGAAGCCGTAACAAAATCACAAGCTAAGAGAAAATATGAAATAGCTAACGACTTCAAAAATCAATTTAAACGTGACCAAGAAGAGCTATTATTAGTTCATTACGATGAAACAACTCAATTTGAAATCTCAGAAGTTTTAAGAGAACAAATCATCCCAGTAATGAAAGAAATAAGAAATGGTGCTGAATATGATGAAAACAATTTAGAAGCTTTATGTATTAATCAAGAAACTCAAGAAAAATTAAATGCTATAATGGCTCGTAGTCAATCAGCTAGAAAATTCGATATTTTAGCAACTGAAAAAAATAATTATTTAACACAAATTCAAGACATTGTTGCTAAAGAACAAATCATTTCAAGAAGAGCATTCGACAAGTCAGTTCAAGAAACTCAAGAACAAGTTGAAGCTTTAGAAATAAACGATGACTTTATATTCAGTGTAAAAGCTAAATACGAAGTATTAATAGTTAAATACAAAGATTTAATTAAAAATCTTGAAATAAACTATAATATTGAAAATAATAATAGCTTAACAATTCGCTATGTATATAAAAACTTTACAGGCAAGCTATTTGGAAATGAGATAGCTCGTATCGAATTAAAAGCTATGTCTCCTGAAAAATATGCTGAGTATTTAGAATATCAAAAAGGTAAAGGTCCAAAACCAACTCCATCTACTGATCCAGTTCCAGAAACAGAACCAGAAAAAGATCAACAAGGACCATCTGAATTAGATATTAGAGTTAATAATAGTAAATATTTAAAATTCAATTCAATCAATCCTCAACATGTTCAAAGACTTCAAGGTAAAATAATGACTGCAGATTCAATTCAATTGACATTATTAAAGAATGGTCTAAAGATAAAATATAGTGAAAATCTTAGAGACCAATTAAAAGAATTGAATGCTCGTTTAAGCCTTGTAAATAAAAACAATTATCGTAGTAGAACTACTACAGAAATTGATCCTAACGAAGAAGAACAATTTGTTACATTCAAGAAAAAAGGATTAGAAATAAATCCAGAAGATTATAGAATTGAAATTAGAACAGATAAGTATAATAAAAATGGTACAAAAGCTGGCGGTTCAGAACTTCTATATTCAATGGACATTGATGAAGAACTAGCTGAAGAGTTAAGACCTAAAAAATTATAAATTTAAAGCACCTAACAAGGTGCTTTTTATATTGAAAAAAACACAAAAAAAGTGTATAGTTATTATAGTAGGGGACTTATATAGAATAGAAAGGAGTTGTATATTTTTTATGGATGATAAAGAAAAAAAAGCTAATCAAAAAGAAGATGTTTTAGCTAAAGATAAAAAAGAAAAAACTCCTGAACAAGCTAACCAAGATAAACCAACTATAATGCCCACAATGATCGATGAAAGTGAACAAATAAGAAAAGTAAGAGACCTTTCAGCAATCATTCCTCAATCAAATAATAAAACAGCTTTGGGTTCTGATGAAATCGAACTGATTAGTAAAGATAACAACTTAAAAAGTGATGGTGCAATGATTATTGCTAATATCGATGAAAATGGTGATGCCATAGTCAAAGCAAACTTTGCTTATCCAGAACAAATTGATATTGAATCTAGAAAAGAAGAGCTGGCAAAATTAAAAACAAAAAAGAAGAAAAAAGAAAAAATAAAACCATCAAAAGTAGCACAAAAATTTCAAAATAGTATGGCTTTAGCTTCATTAATAGTAATAATTGCTTTAGCTGGATTTGGATACTATATTACCCACGCTCCAACCGAAGCTGATTTCGTACCATTGACTGTTGAAATTGAATTAGGGGAAAAACTTCCAATTCGTACCAGTTCATACGTTGAACCAGGAAAAGGCGAAATAGATGAATTACTATATGCTTTAGATACCTCTAATGTAAAACTAGAAGAAGCTGGTGAATATGAGTTTACTGTTACTTACAAAGGAATTTTTAAAACTGGTAAAATAATCATCAAAGATACAACAGAACCATTACTTGAAGTAAGAGAAGTTTATGTTGTTGAAGGTGGTACATATAATGCTGGTAGTTTCGTTGAAAGCTGCGTTGACTGGAGTGGTTGCAATTACTCATTCCAAGATAGTGAAACTGAAAAAAAATATACAGAACCAGGATCATATGTTGTATATGTTGTTGCAACAGATGCTTATCAAAACTCAGTAACTAAACAAGCAAGTTTAATCATTGAAGCAAGAGGAAACGTTAAAACATATACTAAAAATAGCGGCTTCTTATATGATGCAGGATATGAAGTAGAAGAGACATATGAATTACATTATTACGACTATGCTGATTACTCAACACTATTAAATGGTACACATACAACTATATTTAAATATCAAGATGAAGTAAAATATGAAGCAGCTAGAGCTCAATACTATGGCGAAGTAAACTATACCTGCTTAGATAGCGAGTTAACAATTAAAAAAGTTGAGCCAGTCTATGTAATTGGTAGTAACTATAGTAAGAAACAAGATATTGAAAATTACTTCAATAGAGAAGGATTCCAAGAAATAGGGTAAAACCTATTTCTTTTTTTGAAGAAAAAAAAGAATGTTTTATAACATTCTTTTATGATGTAAATATTTGAACTCTAATCCAACGTCTATTAGCTTTATCATATAAAGCACCAACGCCCATCTTCTTAAATGAAGAATCTATAATATTAGCATAGTGGCCAGGAGATGCAATCAATTCTGAAATAGCATCATCATGATAAGATTGACCATAAGCTATATTTTCACCATAGTGACGTTTTCCATCGGTATACTTGCTAGCTTTATAACCATATTCAGTTGCTATTAAATACTTAACTGTTTTATTACCAGGTCTGGTATGTCCTAATGCATTACCATAAACAATTTCATAACATCTAATTTGAGCAATAACATTTAAGTCATAATCAATTGTTAATTTCGAAACACCAACTTTAGTACGTTCTGTATTAGAACCATTCAAGAAAATTGATTGAGCACTTTCATAGAAATCTTTATTTGATACAAACGCTGCCATCGCATCTCTTTTCATTAAACTTAAATGCGTCAAGTCGTTTGAAAAACCACTATAATCCCATGTTTGACTTCCTTTACCTTCGTAACTAATTACATCGGCATAACCATCATTATATGTAGTAAAAGTAACTTTATCATAATGAGTAGTATGTTTAGTTCCATAATAATTTATTGTTAAATCGTAATTTTCTTTAGTATATGTTCCTGTTGCTACTCTAACACTAGCTGTTGCTAATGAAGAACCACCAGTGCTAGAAGAACTTCCACTGCCAGAAGAACCGCTACTACCAGATGATCCACCAGAAGAACTTCCGCTTCCTGAAGAACCACCACTACCAGAAGAACCACTACTAGAATCATCATCTGAAGTATTACCTCCAGTTGCACTAGTAGCACCACTACTAGGTTTTTTACTTCCACTGCTTCCTGAACTACTACTTGTAGTTTTCTTCTTTTCAACTGTTAAAGTAGTTTTACCTGTTGTACAGTTATTTGAAGCATCACATACTTTTACTTCTACCTCATAAGTACCAGGTTTACTATAATCAACGTCATTTACTAATTGAGCAGTAAAATCAAAAGAACGACTGTTATCAATAAAAATTGCAACAAACGCTACTGGATTAAGTGAATCACCTTCAGTAATAGTTAAAGCTTCTAACTGGATTGTTGGAGCAGTACTATCTCTTATTAACAATGAACTTTCATATTCTTCACCATAATTTGTTATCTTCACAGTTAATGTATTATTTGAACCAATTATATATAATAAACCTTCTTCTGATTTTGCAGCAAAACTTTCTATTGGCATAGCTGTATTTCCTAAGTAATAAGAAATTCTATAATCATTATCTATCTCATAATTAGGACTAAAATAATCTTTTACAGAAGGAAGTAACTCACCAGCTTCAACTATTAATTTTTCTGTAATATATCCATTCTTTATATCAATATATTTAGTACCACTTTCCTCGTCATATCGTATACGTCCTTGATTAGTACCAAATATAGCATCTAAATTAATTGTTATTGTAATAATAGTTATAAAAAATAAAATAAATGCTAAAGCAAGAGTAATCAAATTTATTTGCTTTTTATGAGAATTCCACCATTTTTGAACAGAAAGTGGAATGAAAGTGCCTATTTTTATATGAGAAAATTGTTTTTTTACCCATGACAAAAATTCAACAGTATTCTTCGTAAAAGATTTCTTCTTAATCTCCTTCGTAGATGTTTTAACTGTTTTTAGAGTGTCTTCATTGTCTTTTTTTAGTTTAACTTTTTTTCCCATATCTCGACGACCCTTTACTATTATTAATTATACCATAAATTGCAATATTTTTAATCAACATATTTTAGTTTTATCATAAAGTATAATAGGTGATAATATGTCCAAATATAAAATCTCCGTTTATGCCTTGTGCAAAAATGAAGAAAAGAATATCAAAGAATGGTACAATTCTATGAAAGAAGCCGACGAAATTATTGTTTTAGACACTGGTTCAACAGATAATTCTGTAAATATGTTAAAAAAATTTCCTAAAATAAAACTATACCAAGAAAAAATAATTCCTTGGCGTTTTGATGTTGCTAGAAATCTTTCATTATCTTATGTTTCTAAAGATACCGACATCTGTGTTTGTACTGACATTGATGAAAGATTTGAATCAGGATGGCGCTCTAAGTTAGAAGAGTACTGGCAAGAAGACACTACTAGAGCTAAATATCTTTATAACTGGAGTTTCGATAAAGAAGGCAAACCAGGTACAGTATTTTATCTAAATAAAATCCATACTAGAACTGACTATAAATGGATTCATCCAGTCCATGAAGTTTTATCTTGTAATAAAGAAGAAAAAGAAATCTTAATTCCTGGTATAACTTTAAATCATCACCAAGACTACACCAAACCTCGTTCATCATATCTTCCTTTACTAGAACTATCTGTTCAAGAAAAACCAAATGATGATCGTAATGTTCACTATCTAGGAAGAGAATATATGTATTATAAAGAATGGGATAAATGTATAGAAACACTTCATAAGCACTTAAAACTTCCTACATCAACATGGGCTGATGAACGCTGTGCCTCAATGCGTTACATAGCATATTCTTACTATAATAAAAACTATATAGAAGAATCTATTATGTGGTATAAAAAAGCAATCACCGAAGCTCCTTACTTACGTGAACCATACTTCGACTTAGGTTATCTATATTACATGATAAAAGATTATCCAAATAGTGAATACTATCTAAAAAAAGCTTTAAAAATCAAAGAAAAAAGTTATTCTTATATAAACGAAGAAAAAGCTTGGAACGAAACCATTTATGATTTATTATCAATAAGTTGTTTCAACAATAAAAAGTATAAAGAATCACTTCGTTATATCAAAAAAGCTCTAAGTATAAATAATAAAAATAAGCGTTTACAAGAAAACTTCGAACTAATCCAAAAATATAACATCTAACTAGAATTACCTATGAAAAAAAGACTATTAAACATAGTCTTTTTCCATTTGTAACATTAATAATTCTACTTCTTTAGGAGCTCTTTCATCATAAGGTAATACAAACTTCAATACATTATCTCTGTTTGTTACAAATATTACAAAGTCATCTCCTAAGTATATAGTATCTATCATGCCTAAAGTAATATTATTTATATCAATACTATCATCTTCTAACTTACATAAATATAAGATAGTATCAATTTTATTTAAATATTCTTCACCTATATTATTACTTAATCTTATAATATTATTTCTTTTTCTATAATACTTATCATCAGCATCATAATATTTAAAGTTATTTTTATCTACCACACTATCACTAGCTAATAGAGTACTAATATTATCTTCATAATTAGTATATAATTCTTCATTATCTAGTAAATTCTTATATTCACTAAACATTTCATAATCATAATATACTTTATTAATTGGATTATTTATAATAGGACACATTGTCGTATCAATCTTCAATCCATTTCTACTACTATAAATATCATTATTTACAATAGTAACATATAGTATTGGTTCTATATCATCTTTAGTAATTCTAATTAATTCATTAGCAAATAATCTTAGTAGTTCATTATAATTTGGATCAATTTCTCCTTCTAGAGAGTTTAAATATATTGTATTACCATTTCTAACTCCTAGAATTTTAGCTACTAAAACATCATCTTTATAAACACCAATTTGAATACCATTTTTATTTAGAATAGAGTAGTGTAGGAAGTCATTTCCAATTGCTCCAACTTTATATAAAGATCCTTTTATTGTTCTTAGAACATCTTGATTATAGTTATCTAGAATTTCTACTCTATAAATATCATCTTTATAACATAGATAAGGAACAGTACTTGTAACTCTTTTATAAGATTCTTTAAATAAATCAACTAACATATTAATTCTTTTATTTAAATCATTAACTTCATAGTATCCATCTTCACAAATAGATTTTATGATATCTTTATTAATTGATTTTCCTAATATATTATCTTCAAAGTTTATTAGAGTTAGGATATTCTCAATACTAATTAAAGTCATCTTAGTTATATCTTCATCTAATTCTTTAACATATTCTAGTATTTTATCCCATTTAGAAATTATAACTCCTAAGTTATCAACAATTCCATTATAATAACCATCTGCAACTAAAATTAGATTTTTATTTTCGAACAAAAACTTCATTAATGTTTCATCAAGTTTTTTATAATTACTTAAATCATATCCATTAAATACTCGTTCTAAATCACTAATAGATAAAACTCTTTTTTTAGGTTCATAGTATTTACTAGAAATAGGGAAGACACAATCATCAGTATTAACAGCATTGAAATAATCGTGAGCAAAGTATGTTCTTACTTTATCAGTATCCATATTTCTACTTACGTAACTATTAGTTTTATTAATTATATCGTCTAGTATTTCTAAGTAATTTCCATATTCAATAATTTCTTCAATATTGTATATATCCATATTATCTTTGTATATGAATTTCAAGGCAGTTTTATCAACGTAAATCTCACCATCTAATCCTAAAATTAATTTTGTAGCTCGACTTAATTTTAAAATATCTCTTTTCTTTAATTTGATATCTAGTTTATTTCCATAACATACATAATTCATTATTGATATTACTTGCTCTGGTTCATAATTAACTTTGTATTTATCAATTAAAGCATTTAATTCAGTAATAGTTTTTAAATCTGCTAGATATTTTAAATATTCATCAGTATTTTTAGGTTTATTAATACCCAATTTACTTAAACAATTTTCTTTATCAAAACGATCGTTAACTATTGGTAATAAAACATGTTCTAAAATACTTTCAAAGTCAACTTCCTCATTAGCTAGATATTTAATATATTTACTTTTTACATCTTTAATTGGATATCCT
>CAVAGO010000010.1:0-37324 GCA_963588075.1 bacterium
GCTTATATATGTCGTAATACAAAAGAAGATAGAATAAAAATTGATGATTCAATTTTAATTACTGAAGAAGTTATTAACGCGATATTAAGTAATTCTAATTTAAAAGAAGTTACTTTAGGAAGTAAAGAAGATGTATTTACTTTAACAGAAGATATGTATAAGAGATTTAAAGAATCTTCAATTACTTCAGTAATGACATATGGAGTAGATGAAAGCTTAAAAGATAATTTTGATTCTTTGATAGGATATAACTATAAAAGAAATTTAATTGGTTTTGATGATTATGAAAGTTTACAAAAGAAAGATAAAATGTTTTTGTATCAACCATTAAGTGATGAAGAGATGAGTAATTTAAAATACATTAATAAGAATGCTGAAATGAGTTTTTCATCAACTGATTATGATAATACATTTAAATGTTTGAATAGATTAAGAGAATGTGGACATACAGGTTTAGTTGTTATAGGTATAGAAGAAAAGAATGCTTTGAATAATTATTTATTTAGTCATCTTGATATGATAAAAAATACTGATAATGTAGAAGTAAGATTAATGGGGACTAATCATAGTTTAACTACTTATATGAAGTATGAAAAGAAATTAATTGATTTGATTTTACCAGCTATTAATTTGAGTCCTTTTGAAAAATACTTATATGCTTATAATGTAGCTAAGAAGTTTAAAAAATATAATGAAAATGAAGAAGATAAAACTAGTGCACGAGATTTATATCAAATATTTGATAATGAATATATGGTTTGTGTAGCTTATTCAAAATTATTAGGAGATTTACTTGATAAATTAGGAATAGAAAATTACGATGAATCAGTTAGTGTAGATATTGGTTTAGATGGAATACCTAATGAAGCTAAACCATTACCGGATTTTATATATGATGAGAAGACTGGTGAATTAAAAGAGTTACAAACTGAAAGAGCTGGCCATGCTAGAAGAAAAGTTCATTTAATAGATCCTAAATATGGAATAGATGGATATTATTTTACAGATCCTACTTGGGATAATGATATGGAACATGATGCATATAGTCATGCTTTAATGACTGAAGAAGAATATATTGGATTAGATAGATATAACTATTATAGTATTTCTGGTTTTAGTGAGTTTTTCTTTATCCATAGTTTAGAAGAATTTTATTTAAAAATAAATATATATTTAGATAAGAATAATAGGGCGACTGAATTAAGTGTTATTCGAAGTTTATTAACTCATTTTGAGAATATGGATAATGAATTCTATCAAATGATAGTTAGTAGATATCCTGATTTAGAAAAAGCTTCTACAAAATGTAGTAAAGAAGAAATACAAGATATCTTATTGGATATGGGGGAAAGAATACTGCAAAAGAGTGATAACTTAGTAGATGGACAGAAATTTAAAGAAGGAATTACAGCTTTATATAGAGATACTGAAGGATTAACTGGTGAAGAGTTAGAAACTAAAGTAAATGAAATTATGGAATATAATAAGAAAAGATATAGACAATGTTTTCCAACTAGGTATAAAGTAGATAAAAATGAAAATAAGATGGTTATTCTTAATGTAAATAATAAGTTTGATTTAGAAGAACAACCTAATTTAAGAATATAAGCACCTAAAGGTGCTTTTAATTTGACAAAAAAAAGATTGCTTTGTATTATAAGACAAGTGTTATAGGGGGATATACATGAAAATTGAAGTAATGGATGAACAACTTATAAAAATATATAATATACGTAATTTAGAATATGTTAATTTTTGGGATTTACATGGTACTAGTGATTCTAAAATATTAGTTATTCCAGCTATTATGATTAATTATGATGGTGGGAAGACATTAAATTTATGTGCGAAAGATAAATACTTTGATACTTTTGTTAAAAAGGTAGTAGAAGTATATAATGATGAAAAGAATAATGTCTTAGAAGATGATTTGACTGATCCATTTAGAATGAGACAAGCTATTAAGATAGATGATAGAACTAAGAAGATACTTGATAGTGGAATATTACAAGAGATTAATCAAATATATAGTTTTTATGAAGGTAAAGAAAAATATCCAAATAGTTTGTTGTTTGAAGTAGATGAAGTTAAGTCTTTATTACCGATAGTAGAGTATCATATTAAGAAATTATTTGGAATGACTGATGTAGTAGTATCTTTTGATAATGAGATTAATGGTTATAGAAATTATTATTCTATTAGTGGAAAGATTGATGGAATAGATAGATACTTTATATTGAGTTTTAATAAGACAGATAATAATAGCTATGAAGTTAGTATTCAAGGTTTAATGGATAAAGGAATACCTGTTAATATGAGTATTAGTTTCTTAAAAGATAGTATTAATGTAGATACAGTAATGGGAGCTAATATGGTAAGTTGTTCTTCAGAGTATTTAGTTACTAGTGATGTAGTAAAAGAAAGACATACTGTTAGAAAGAATGGATTACCTATTGGGTATGAAAATAGAGACTTAGAAGAAGTAGAGAATGAGATAAGTAATGTTACTGATATAGATAGTGATACTAAGTTAAAATGGTTTAAACTTCCTTTCGGAGGAATGTATGGTATAGATAATAGTATTAATGAAGTAAGTGAAACAGAAAAAGTAATTGAAAGACATAATATGTTAGTTATACCAAGAGATGATTCTTTTATAATAAGAGAATATTTCTCAAAGAGTTATCATCGTAATAGAACAGTTAGTGTTGATGCGATAGATGTTACTTTAGATGAAGTAAGGAAGAATATATCAGCTGTATGTATAGATTCTATAAGAGGAATATATGCAATAGAAAGTAGTTTTTTAGATATGGGAGCTAAGAGTGGTTACTATGATGAGAAACTAGCTGGTAATTATTTTTATCATATAGTAGAAAGTACTGAAGGAATAAAAGGTATTTCTAGAGAAGGTTTAAAACCAATAAGTAAAGAAAATAATATATTAAGTGGTGTAGATTTACTTAATAAAGCTAATGTATATAGATTGGTAAATGGTGAGTAAAATGGGATTTTTTAATGAAACAGAAGAAGAAAAACAATATAAAACTTTAATAAGAGCAATTAAGTCATCAAGTAAGTTAGATGTAGAAATGATTCAATACTTAGTTGATTATGTAACAAAAGTTAAAAATAGAGAGATAAATAATGATTTTTATGAATATGAATTCTTAGAAAGAGTAATGTTAGAATTAGCAGATTCTGATTATGATTATTTAGAAGATTTAAAAGCACAATTAGAAGAAACTATAGAAGTAGTTAAATACTTATTACCAGATGGATTAAATACTGAAGATTATCAAAATATTAAGAATATGATAATCAATAAGTTAGTTGGAAGTAATGGTTTAATTGAAAAAGGTTTATTTGATAGAAACTTATATTCAACATTTGGTTCAAGATATGATTATTTATTTGTAGTAGATTTAATAGCTGATGAAGAAGAATTACCTTGTAGTTATCAAGATATATTTAATTATGTTTGTGAAGTTGCTCCTTATACACCTAATCAAACTGTATTAAGATGTGAAGTAGTAGCTTGTATAAATGGTTTAAAAGGAGTTGTTGGTTCTACTGAAGATTACTTTAAGAAGAGATTAGAAGATGCTAGAAAACGTGTTGGTATTTATCCAGTAGATGAAAAGACTTTAGCTTTAATTTCGGCAGAAGCTGAAAAAGCTCAAGCATTAATTGTTAAATTAGAGATAATGCAAAAGAAAGTTGATTCTTTTAAAGAAGCTATTGATGCTAAAGTTAAGAGTGGTAGACAAGAAATTGGTGATGCAGTAGTAACTGGTAAAAAAGAGATTGGTGATTATTCAGTTCAATCTGTTAAAGAAATGCAAGATGCAGTAAATAGTGCTAAAGCTGAAGTATTAAGACAATTAGATGAATATTTAATATCTTTAGAAAATTCTTTAAAACAAAGTAGTGATAAGGTATTTAATCAAATATTATTAGATGCTCAAGAGAAGATAAGACAAATTAGAGTAGCAGCTGAGGGATTAACTAATACAACAACTTCTGAGTTATTGAGAATTCAACAAGCTTCACAAGACAGTGTAGAGAAGTTAAGGAACTATGTAGAGAATGAACCGCAATTACAAGCTTTATTACAAAAAGCAAATAGTGATGATGCAGTAAGAGAAGCTTTATTACAATTTAGTAGTATAGCTAGTGGAGCAATGAGTGGAGCTGTAGTAGGTCAAGCTAAAACTGGTATTTTAATTCCAGGACATGATAGATTGGTAGTACCAGCTAATCCAAATGTTGTAATACCTGAAGGTGTACAAAATATTCAAGTTATTCCAGCGTTTGATGAATCTATTCCTTTTGATGTTAGATTAGAGAAGATTCTTGCTGAAAAAAGAAGAAGAGAAGAACGTGGAGAGATATTCCATGAAATGACTGATGAAATAATTCGTTGTGTTATTGAAGGGGATTGGCCTTACTTATGGGGACCTTCTGGATGTGGTAAATCTTATTTAATGAAACAAGTTTGTGATTTAATAGGAATTGAAATGGTAGATAATGGTAAGATAACTGATAAATATAGTATTATGGCTTATAATGATCCACATGGAAACTTTAGAGCGACACAAGCCTTTGTAGCAGTTACTTATGGTAAGATGTTGAAGTTAGACGAATTTGATAATGGTAATCCAGATACACAAGTAGTATTAAATGAATTATATTCTGGTTCATTAGATGTTTTAGAGAAACCAGATGTTCCTAGATATGTTACTTTTGCAGAAGATATGACTGTACCTATACATCCTAACTTTAGAATGATGAGTGCTGGTAATACATCTGGTGAAGGAGAGAATGCTATCTTCTCATCTCGTGGTAAGATAGATGAATCTGTACAAGAGAGAATGACACCAAAGAAGATTAACTATGATAATAGAGTAGAACAAAGAATATTTGGTGAATATGAATCTTGGTATCAATTATTTGTTAATTTTAGAAGTATTTGTGATGCTTATGCGAAGAAGGAAGGTTTAGATGTTCCTCCAGGAATTGTTACAACAAGAGATGCAGCAGCTATTACAAAATATATAAGACATAATAGTAAGAGTGTTGATCAAGTAATAAGAGAAAAATTTGTTCAAACTAAGAGTGATAGTTATTTAAAATTTATTATTAAACAAGCTAAAGAAATGTATGGTTTTGGAAATAATTTAGATGATATAGTTGATTATCCAACATTAAGCGAAATACCTAATGAAGAATTAGGTAAGAGATTAGTACTTGCTTGTGATAGTGCTGTAAAGAATGGTAGAAGATAATGACTTTTAGAGAATTTTTAGAAAAGATAAGAGAAAAATTACGTAGATTGTTTTTTCTTAATGTACCAGTTACTCCTGAGGAGTTAGCAGAGAAGAAAGATGAACTATTACAGATGTTATCACCTGTTAAGAAAGAATATCCACATAATCATTTAAGATTTCCGGATAATATCTATGAACCAGAGAAAGTAAAAATAGGAAGATATAATTATACGAAGTATTATGCAAGATTTAATAACTTATATGAATTATATGATTATTTAAAAGCAGAACCTGGTATTAATACAATGGTATTTAATAGATTAGCAAGTATTAAAGATGATAGTGATTTTGCAGGGAAACCATATGAAGAAGCTGTAGAAGATTTAATTAATGAAGTTGATCCTGGTTATGAAGAATTCTTGAGTTTACAAAAAGATTTAAATAATGCAAGACGTGTTATGGTACATGAGTATCAAACTGTTCGAACTGTAGCGGGAGGACATTTAAATATTCCGGCTTATTCAGCAGGTAATCCGTTATGTTATGAAACTGAAGAAAGAGTAGTAAAACCTAAGTTTGTTAGAATACATATAGCATTATCTTATTATTGGGGAACGACAAAGAAACAAGTATTACATAGAGCTATTATTATAACTAATGTTTTGAAAGCTTTAGAAAGAGCTGGATATAGTGTTGATTTAAATACATTTGAATTATCTGAAGAAGAAAAAGAGATAGTTTATATAGTAGTTCAAATAAAGAAACATGGCGAAAAGATGAATATGTCTGCTTTATATAAGACACTTTGTCATGTAGAGTTCTTAAGAAGAGTATTATTTAGAGTAATGGAAACATTAGATGTAACTGAAGATTGGGTACATGGATATGGAAGTACTTGTAGTGAAGACTTTACAAGAAAAGCATTGAAGTTTGATGATAATGATATATTCTTTGATCAACCAAGAGCAATGGGAATCAATGGAGAGGACTTGGCACAAGATTTTGAAAATGCTATTAAACATTTAAATTTAGAAGATAAAATAGATGTTGAAAAAGCGAAGAGAGAATTCAATGATGATGTTGCTAGCTTAAAAAAGACGTTATAGAATTGACAAAACTCAAAAATTGGAGTAGTATTTAGTTAATTCGATGAGGAAGAACACGATTGTTAAGAGACTTACTTAAAGAGAGTTCGTGGTTGGTGGAAACGAATAGAAGACTTAATAATTACTATCTTCTGAGAGGTTTAATAAAACCCGGTTTATAGGCCGTTATCTAAATTAAGTTAAATAAAGGATGGTACCGCATAACTTTGCTCCTTGCAAGTTATGTGGTTTTTTTATTTATTAGGGGAGTTGATGTAATGGATCGAACCGAGGAAGTAGAGACCTTGAAAAAGGTTGTGTTCAATTTACAATTTCAAATGGCTATGAAAAAGAATAATGAGGAAGAATTATTAGAATTATCAGAAAAAGCCCAAATAATACAAAGAAAAATAGATACATTATTAAAAGAAATAGAAGAATCTAATGGTCAAGTTGGATTTGCATTTTCAGAATTAATAGATGTAACTAAAGTAAAGAAAGGAAAATAAAATATGGTAAATTTTAAAGAAGATGAAAAATTAAACAAATTAAATCATAGTTGTGCACATTTACTTGCACAAGCAGTAAAACATTTATATCCACAAGCTAAATTTTGGGTAGGACCTGTTGTAGAAGAAGGATTCTATTATGATATTGACTTAGGAGAAGATGTTTTAGTAGAAGAAGATTTAGAAAAAATTGAAAAAGAAATGAAGAAATGTTCTAAATCAGCTAAAAATATTATAAGAAAAGAACTATCTAAAGAAGAAGCTTTAGAAATGTTTAAAGATGATGAATACAAGATAGACTTAATTGAAAGAATGGATGAAGAAGAAGGTCCAATATCTTGTTATGTACAAGGAGACTTTACTGATTTATGTAGAGGTCCTCATATGGAAAATACTAAAGAAGTTAAGTATTTTAAATTAATTAAGTTCAGTGGAGCTTACTGGAAAGGTGATGCTTCTAAGAAAATGCTTCAAAGAATTTATGGAGTATGTTTCCCTTCACAAGAAGAACTTGATGCACACTTAAAAGAACTAGAAGAAATGAAATTAAGAGATCATAGAAAAATAGGTAAAGACTTAGAAATATTTATGATAAGTGATTTAGTAGGTAAAGGATTGCCTATGTATTTACCAAATGGTTACTTAATTTGGGATTTACTAGAACAATACATTAAAGGTAAAGAAAGAAAATTAGGTTACTTACATGTATTAACTCCACCATTAGGAAATGTTGAGTTATATAAAACTTCTGGTCACTGGGATCATTATAAAGAAAATATGTTCCCTATGATGAAAGTTGAAGATGAAGAATTCGTACTTCGTCCTATGAACTGTCCACATCATATGGTTGTTTATAGTAATAATGTACATTCTTATAGAGACTTACCAATTAAGATTGGTGAAATAGCTAGAGATTGTCGTTTTGAATCAAGTGGTTCATTAAAAGGTATTGAAAGAGTTCGAACTTTCTGTCAAAATGATGCTCACTTATTTGTAACTCCAGAACAAATTCAAGCTGAATTTAGTGAAGTAGTTAACTTAATATTAGAAGTTTATAAAGAATTAGGAATTAAAGACTTTAGATTTGAATTATCACTTAGAGATCCAGAAGATAAAGTTAAATATTATCCAGATGATGATATGTGGAATAATGCAGAAGATACTTTAAGAAAAGTATTAGATGGTTTAAATCTTGATTATGTAGAAAAGATTGGTGAAGCAGCATTCTATGGACCTAAATTAGATGTTCAAGTTAAACCAGCTGTTGGACCTGAATATACATTATCTACTTGTCAATTAGACTTCTGCTTACCAATGCGTTTTGACTTAGGTTATATTGATAATGAAGGTAATAAACAAACTCCAGTAGTATTACATAGAGCAATATTCGGAAGTATAGATAGATTTATGGCTTATTACTTAGAAGAAACTAAAGGATACTTACCAGTATGGTTAGCTCCTAAACAAGTTGAAGTAGTACCAGTAAATATTCAATATCATGAAGAATATTCTAGAGAAGTTTATGAAGCATTAAAAAATGCTGGTTTCAGAGTAGAATTAGATGCTAGAAATGAAAAACTAGGATATAAACTAAGAGAATCTGTTATTAAGAAAGTTCCTTATATGTTAATACTAGGACAAAGAGAAGTTGATGAAAAACTAGTTTCTTATAGAAGAGCTGGTAGTGAAGAAACTACTACTGTATCTTTAGAAGAATTTATTGAACTATTAAATAACGATATTCAAAACAAAGTAAGATATGATAAATAAGAAGAAAGCAAATCGGATGATTTGCTTTTTTTCTTTTTATTCTTAATGAATAATGAATAAAAAAGTGAAAAGAGAAATTTTTGTGAAAATTCTCTTTTATTGTTTGTTGAATAATGTCTCGATTAATGATATTATTTAAGTATATATAATTGAGGTGAGTGTTATGGCAGCAGGTTCAGGTTATGATTTTATTGTAGATACAGATAAATTAAATGATTTTGCTCAAGGATTAGAAACATATTATGAAACTTTAGATGGAGATATTTCTGAGTTAAGAAGTTTCTTTGGTGAAGGCGATGTAGATGCTAAGTGGTCAGGAGAAGCTTATAATAATTTAAAAGCAAAGTATGATACTAGTGCAAAATCTTATGATGCTGTTCTTTCTTATATAAGTGCATATAAAAATATGGTATCAAAGGTTGAAGCATCAGCTACAACATTATGTTCAGATATAGCTGCTGCTTGTGATTTAGGATAGGTGATAATATGGTAGATGAAACAGGAATAAGTTCTTCAACTCCTACTGGTGAAGTAATAGAAACATTTAATGAAACCGAAGTAATGGGAATGATTGATGAGTTTGATGTATTAGGAGACAATGTTTACAATTCTCTTGATTCAATGGATTCATTAGTTGCAGAAAATGTTCAAATGGCGTCTGGGGCAATAGCTGGGCAAGTTGGTGGAGTTCTTTTTACACAATGGAGTGAAAATTGTGTACCTTTATTAAATTTTTCAAGATTTTTTGATGGAATAAGTGAGTCAATGAGAAAAATATATAATCGTTCAACAGAAACAGCTGATGCTATTGATGCAATTTATAATCAAGAAGATCCAAATGCCTTACCAAATATGAATGGTAGTAGCACTTCAGAAGGCGAAAGTACAATTAGTACTGAAGAAACAGCAGTTGATCCAACAAGTGAAACTGGGGCAACTGGTACAGAAACTGGTGATGGAACAGGAACTGAGACAACTGAAACTACTGATAGTGGTGAAGAAGCAGCAACTGGAACTGAAGAAACAAGCACAACTGTTACAGATAGCGAAACACCAACAGAAGAAAATGCTACTAGTACTGAAGTAGATCCAACAAGCGATACTGGAGTTGCAACAACATCTGGTGAAGTTGGAACTACACAAGCTGCAGAAGAAAATAAAGAGGGAGTTGTAATGGCATGAGTATAATAGGAGATTTAGAAAGATTAGAAGAATTAAGTTCAGCTTTATCTACTCAAGCTGGTTCATTAACTTCTACTTTATTAGCTAATGATGAAGATTCAATTAAAAATTTAAAAGATAAAATAGATGAAGCGGTAGATGAATTAGAACTTGGAATATCAGAGTTAAAGGGTTACCTTTCAACAATGGAAACACAAAAGAATTATTGGAGTTGATGAATTATGGCATATGTAAAATTTGATAAAGAATTCGCGGCTGCAGTAAAACAAAATTTAAATGAAATCAATGAAGAAATAACTTTGACATTAAGTTCTGTTTCATCTTCTTTTTATAATAAAAAAATAAGTCTTTATAGTAGTTTCTTAAAAGTTTATGATGAAGATGAAGAACTTATTGCTGATTATACTAATCAAGCAATAAAATATAATTCAGCTGCAGATAATGGGGGAGATAGAGCTCCATCAATTGGAAGCAGTGTTGCAGCTAAAGTAAATAAAGTTGTAAACGCGTTAGATAAAGTAATAAGTTTAGTAGAGACATTTGAATCACAAACTGGTCTTTCAATTGAAAGCGAAGTTGGAGATTTAAGTAGTGCTTTCCAATTTTTAGCAGCATATGGTGATGCAAGTTCATTATCTGCATTAAAAGGTACTGGCGTATTTGGAAATGCTTCGTTAGACGGAATATATGACTTTGATGAAAGTATTTTTGATTACGATGGTTTAAGTATTTGGAGTTCTTTCGGCGGATTTTTGGAAGAACAAGATGGAGAAGGTGAACTTGAAAATAGTATAAGAGAGTTCTTCTTAGGAAAACTTAATGGATTTTTAGATAAAGATGGAAATGTTATCATTGATGGTAAAAATTTAGGCGCTTTAAATTCACTTAGTATGGCTACTTTATTGCAAACTGATGCTGGTAAGCAGATGAAAGATGAATTTGAAAATGATTATAAAGATAAAATGATGCAAATGTTCTTCTCAGAAGGATCTAAAGAGGAAGGAATGGTTCCTTTTGGTCAAAGTCAAAGTACTGAACAAGAACTTATGTCTAGTATTGCTACTGCATTGGGAATTTCTAGTGCATTGTTAGGAAATATAAAACCTAAGAATGATGTTGGTACCGATGATGATGAGAATAGTGATGAAGGTAGTTCACGTACTATTGTTAGTTCTGTTTATGATGTACTTACAGGTAATTCTGAGTTATTAGAAAATAATGAAAATGCCGGATTATTTCTTGCTCTTGTAGATGTTTTTGATAAAGATTTAAATGATAGTAATGTATTAGACTTTATGGAAAGTGTTGGAATGGGAGTTTCTAAAGATTTAATTAAAGGTGGAGCATCAGTTGCTAGTGGAGCATTAATTACTGGTGGTCCAGCTGTTCATGATGGCGGTGAAAAATCTACTTTTGTTGATCATCTTATTGAGGATGTGCAAAATCTTGTTCATAAAGATGAACATGGCGCTATTGATTTTGATGGATATCAAACTTGGAAAGAGGAACAAGGACTTGATGGTTCTTCTTTAGAGCATTATGCTGAGTATCAGAAAGCCTTAGATTTAGAGAATAAAAATATTATTCAAGTTGAAGCTGGAGCAGGTGCAGCAGCAGGTGCAGCAGGTGCACTTGATGGTATTGTTGGTGGTGTTGGTGAAGGTTCTAATGTTCTTGGAAAAACCCTTGAGGTAGCACAAGAAAAAATTGAAGACTTCAAGAATTATAATGATCATCAAGCAGCACAAAATACTCTTGAAGCGAATCAGGGAGGTTCTTCTGGTCGTGGTAATTCAATAAGTCAAGGAAACTCTTCAAATCAAGGAAGTTCTTCGAATCAAGGAAACTCTGGGAATTCATCTGCTAATAGTGGTTCTTCTCATGCTGAAAATAGACAAATATCAGGAACTCAACAATCTCAAGGAAATAATCAAAATCATCATCATGAAGAAATTAAACAAGAAGTTTATGAGCCAGCAGATACAAGTTCTAATCAGAATCAAGTTGTTACACCTAAAGAAGATAAAACTTCAGTTAGTTCACAATTACCTGATCTTCCAACAATAAAGAAACCAGAAGGTGGTAATGAGGCTACTGCAAGTGGTGTAGAAACAACAGTTGAAGTACCAGAAGTTGATACTGAAAAAATTAAAGCTAGTACAGCAGTTGTTGGAGCAGCTGGTATTGGAGCTACAGCTATTTTAGGTGGTGGAAATAATAATGTTTCTTTACCTTCTATATCAGCTGATATGTCTGTACCGACAGTAAATGCCGCACCAACAATTAATTTAGATGTTGATTTACCAGCAGCAGCTACGAATGTAGTTCCTAGTAATGGTGGAGTTACTAATGCTGTAACAAGTTCAGGAACTCCTACTCTAGATAATGCTGGAGTTATGGCAAATAATACTGCTACTAATACTAATTCTTCTACTGGACAAACAACTGGTAATGCAGCATCTACAACAACTCATTCTACAGCATCATCTAGTTCTCAATCTGAAACACTAGGTAAAGGAAAATCTAGTTATGGTACACCTTCAGATGCTAAGTCTAGTAGTACTTCAAAAGCTCAATCTTCTGAAGCTAAGGCTGATTCAGAACAACAAGAACAAAAAACTAAAGTTGAAGATTTAGATAAAAAATTAGAAGTTGATGCACCAGAAGGTGTATTGGGAGATTCTTCTTACGCAGAGTTAATTGTTAAAAATGAAAAAGAAGTAAAAGTTGCTACGGCTGTTACAGTATCATCATTAGCATTTGCTTTAGCATTAAAATTAACTAATGTAATAGGAATTGTGAGCTTTATACTAGTTCTATTAGCTATAGTACTTGTATATACGACATTTAGAGTTAAAAAAGGTAAAGAACGTAAAAAGTTAGAATCTTTAATTATAATAGAAAAAATTAAAAAAGAAGAAGAAATAAAAAATGAAGAAACTTCTGAAGAAAATACAGAAGTTACAGAAGTAGAAGTTACTGAAATTACAGAACCTGTTGATGAAACAGAAGTTACTGTAGTAGAAGAAGTTGTTCAAGAAGAACAACCAGAAGAAAATGTTATTTATCAAGAAGAAATAGTTTATGTTGATGAAGATGGTAATGTAATTGAACTTCCAGAAGGTGCTGAAATCGTTTACGAAGAAGTAGTAATTGAAGAAGAGACACCAGTTCAAGAAGTTGAAATTCCTGAGAAAAAAGAATTTCAATCAGCAGAAGAAGTAATATATGGTGAAATGCCAAAAGAATCTTCAGATAAATAATTAAAATTATAAAAAATAAAAGGATTTCTTATTATAAAAAGAAATCCTTTTGTATTGTAATTAACTAATATTTAAGATATAATTTTATATAGAATATGGGAGTGTGGCCGGTATGAAAATTATGTTAATGGACGCAACAAAACTAGTTAATTTAATACTTCCAAAAGAAATATTTGGTAACTATTGGATTGTAAATGCAGATAAAGAAAATCTAGTAGGAGTTCAAGCAATAGATAATAATTGGGTATTAAAAAGTAATAGTGAAGTTAAAGTATTTAGAAATGGAACAGCTGTAGATGAAGCTCTAATAGAAAATGAAAAATTTTATACTTTAAAAAATATTTTACTTGGTCAAAGTTATGTAATTTATACTTGCCCTGTATATGATGAAAATTCATTACAATTAAGATTAAATTATAATAATATGGAAAATGCAGCTGCTTGGTATATAGGAAATAATGGTTCACAAGATAATGCTTCTAATTTTCCTAATATTATTTCTTATGAACAACCAGGTATTGCAAGAAATCAATTAAAGATTACTTTTAATGCTGGGAAGTTTGCTGTATATAATTTAAATACAGCTTTACCAATGTATGTAAATGGTATTCCATGTGATAGTGCTGATTTAAGACATGGAGATAATATATTTATGTTAGGATTTAAGTTAACTATTATAAATGATATATTCTATGTTAATAATCCTAATAAACTAGTTAAGTTCGATTCACAAGTTTTTTCATTAAGACAGATACCAACATTGGATTATACGAAAATAACTAGTGAGCCAGATCCTGTTATTGAAATGTATAAAAAAGAAGATTACTTCTTAAAGCCACCGCGTTTCGATGAAAAGATAGAAGAAAAAGTTCTTGTTATAGATCCACCACCATCAGCGCAAAATCAAGAAGAAATGCCTGCGATATTTACAATGGGTTCTATGATGATGATGGGTATGAGTTCTGTTATGACAGGTGTTATTACATTAACAAATGTTTTGAACGGAAACCAAAAACTAAGTGATGCTTGGCCTTCATTACTTACTGCTGGAGCAATGCTTACATGTATGTTAGTTTTACCAACATTAAGTAAAATGTATACAAAACATAAAAAGAGAATTTATGAAAGAAAAAGACAAGCAACATATAGTATGTATGTTAACAAAAAAAGAGAAGAATTCTTAACTGAAATGAAAAAAGAACAACAAGTTCTAATTGATAAATATATTCCATTAAAAGATGTTGGAGATATTATTCTTTATAAAAAACGTAATTTGTGGGAGAAGAATATAAGTGATTATGATTTCTTATCATTAAGATTAGGAATTGGTGCTATACCTCCTTTCTTTAAAATAAATTATCCTGATGAACATTTCTCAATGGAAGATGAAGATAATTTGATGGGATATTTAAGAGAATTAGAAAAAGAAACTAGTATGCTTGAAAATGTACCTGTTACTTATTCTTTTGTAAATAAATATATTACTGCTGTTATAGGTAATAAAAATGTTACAAATCCTTTCTTAAGAGGTTTATTATTACAAATATTTGCGTATCATGGATATGATTCATTAAAGGTTTGTGTATTTACTAATAAAGAACAAGAAAAGTTTTGGGAAGATATTAAAGATTGTCCTTATTTCTGGAATGACGAAAGAACATTAAGATTCTTTGGTACCAATAGTGATGAAATTAATCAAATTAGTTCATACTTTGAAGAAATGTTAAGTGCAGTTAGAGAAGCTAACCAAGAAAGAGGTTCTTCAACAAGTAAGGAAAGTGTTAAGTTACCAACTAGATATTTAGTTATAACTGATGATATTGATTTAGTTAGAAATGTTAGTTTAATTCGTTCATTAATTGAATCAGAAGAATATGTTGGTATTAGTTTGGTAATATTTACAGAAAAATTAAATTCATTACCTAATGAAGTTGAACACTTTATCAGTGTTGATGAAAGAACTGGTGGAGTATTTGAAAGAGTACTTACTGATAGTAAGAGAATTAACTTTGTACCAGACTTTATGTATGGATCTTTAGAAAAATATGCTTATGTAGTATCTAATATTCCAATAGCATTAAATGGTGGTAAGTTCCAATTACCTTCAACATATTCGTTCTTAGAAATGTATAATGTATCAAATGTTAACCAATTAAATGCTTTATCACGTTGGAGAGATAGTGATCCAATAAATACATTAGCTGCTCCAATTGGAATAAACGAATATGGTGATTTGTTTAAATTAGATTTACATGAAAAAGCTCATGGACCACATGGTTTGATTGCTGGTATGACAGGTTCTGGTAAATCAGAATTTATCATTACATTTATTTTAAGTACTGCTTTGAACTATCATCCAAACGAAGTTCAATTTGTACTTATCGACTACAAAGGTGGAGGTTTAGCTGGTGCTTTTGAAAATAGAGAGACTGGTCTTAAATTACCACACTTGGCTGGAACAATTACCAACTTGGATGTTTCAGAAATTAATCGTTCACTTGCTTCATTACAATCTGAGTTGAAGAGAAGACAAGCAATATTTAATAAAGCAAGAGATAAAGTAGGAGAATCAACAATTGATATTTATAAATATCAAAGACTATATAGAAATGGTCAAGTTGATCATCCGGTAGCTCATTTATTTATAGTATCAGACGAGTTTGCCGAATTAAAAGCACAACAACCTGATTTCATGAATGAGTTGATATCAACAGCACGTATTGGACGTTCACTTGGAGTTCACTTAATTTTAGCAACACAAAAACCAAGTGGTGTAGTTAATGACCAAATCTGGTCAAACTCTAAATTTAAGGTTTGTTTAAAAGTTCAAGACAGGTCAGATAGTCAAGAAATGATTAAGAGACCTGATGCTGCTTCATTAAAAGAAACTGGTAGATTCTACTTACAAGTAGGTTATGATGAATACTTTGCTTTAGGTCAATCAGCATGGACAGGTGCTCCATACTATGAATCTGATGTTAGAAAGAAAAAAGTAGATAATACTATTACTTTCGTAGATAATTTAGGAATGCCATTTAAAATTGTAGATGATGGTAAACAAAACTTTACTGGTGTATTAAAAGGTGAAGAATTACCTAACATCATGAAATACATGGTTGAAATAGCTAAGAAAGAAAATATTAATATCAAACAATTATGGCTAAATTCTTTAGCTCCAGTAATATTTATTGATGGATTAAAAGAAAAATATAGCTTTAAAAAGATTGATTGTGATATTAATCCGGTTATTGGTGAATACGATGCACCAAACTTACAAAAACAAGGATTACTTACATTACCAATTACACAAGGTGGTAACTGGATAATCTATGGTATGGCAGATAGTGGTAAAGAAGAAATGATTAACTCGTTAGTATATTCTTGTATTACTACTTATACACCAATGGAATTAAATATGTATTTATTAGACTTTGGTGCTGAAACATTAAAAATTTATAGAAAAGCTCCGCAAGTTGGTGATGTTATTTTACAAAATGATGTTGATAAAGTTACAAACTTATGGAGAATGTTATCAGAGAAAATTGCTGGTAGAAAGAAAATGTTTGCTGATTATGGTGGAGATTATATTTCTTATTCGAAAGCTACTGGTAAAGTATTACCTAATATAGTTGTTATTATAAATGGTTTTGAATTATATAATGAAAACTATGGAGATGCAACATTTGACTTATTAGCTACTATTACTCGTGATTGTCAAAAATATGGAGTTTATTTCATAATGACATCAACTACTTCTAATGGTATTAGATCTAGATTATCACAATACTTACCAAATCACTTGGTATTCCAAATGAATGATAAGTATGATTACAGTTCATTATTAGCTAGAACTAAGTTAGAACCAGCTGATATACCAGGTAGAGGTTTAGTAAAACTTGATAGTGTTTATGAGTTCCAAGCAGCTGTTCCTTCTGAAAAGGAAACACTAAATACTGTAGTAATGGAAAAAATAAAAGAACTTACTGCTAAATATCCAACTAGTGCACCAAAAGTTCCTGTATTACCAGAAGTTGTTACTGTAGCAGACTTATCTGATAATATGAAAGGTTTATCTGCAGTACCTGTTGGTATAGAAAAAGAATCTTTAAAGGTAAGAACTTTAGATTTTACAAAGAATTTGGTACATATTGTTACAGGTATGGAACTTAATGATTTCAAAACATTTGGTGGCTTATTTATTAAAGAAGTATCAAATGTTATTGGTAAAAATTGTTATGTATTCGACTTAGAAAAAATATATAAAGATTATGAATCATATGTTACTTATCATGATACTAATATCCTAGATGCATTTAAGTCATATGGTAAATTTGTTTTTGATTCATTTAACAAGTTTAAAGAAGCTGGTTTTGATGCTGGTGCATTAAAAGATCAAGGTGAATATGTATGTTTTATCGTTGGACTTGAAAAGTTTAAAAACGTTTTAGGTACAGAGTTTGATGGAGCATATAGTGGACTTGTTTCAATGATTAAATCAATGCCAAAATTCTACTTTGTATTAATTGATACATGTGATAACTTCAAGAAACGTGAATTTGATGGTTGGTATAAAGATACTATTTCAGGAACTAAGGGATTATGGATAGGAAATGGTATGGGTACTCAATACACATTAAAATCTACATTAACATCAAGAGTACTTGGTGCTAAACTTGATAAAAATTTCGGTTACTATGTTGATGGAAATACCACAGTATTAATCAAATATATTTCTGAACTTGGCGAAGAAGAAGTATACGAAACTTTATAGGTAGAAAAAGACAACTTTGTTGTCTTTTTTTTGAACTTTCGTTGACTTTGATTTGGAATTAGAGTATTATGAATATATAAGAGTGTAGTGAATAGTAATGGGGAATTGGTTCGGAAATGGTAAGGCTATCATATATTCTTAAATCTACAATAATTAATAGGAGGGTTTATTATGAATCATAATAAAGTCTGTGTAGATTTGATTGTACCTGGCATTGAAGAAAGATACAATGTTTTTATTCCTGTTAATAAGAAGACTATTGAAATTATATTCTTATTAAATAAAGCAATTAATGATATGACAGATGGTGCGTACGCCATGAGTGAGCATTTATCATTAATTAATGCTGATGACGGAACCGTTTACAATGTTGACAATACCTTCTTGGAAAACAACATATTGAATGGTGCAAAATTAATATTATTATAGGAGGTGAATTTATGGCAAATATGGACAACTTTAAGTACACACAAAGCGAAATGCAAACTGCTATTTCTGATTTAGAAACTTCTAAACAAAATATGAGTAATGATATTGATAAAATCAAAACTGAGTTAAGAGATAAACTTCTTGCAACTGGTATGTCTGGTACTACTGCTGATGCTTTATTAGCAACATTCGAAAAAGAAGTAGTTACTCCAGCAGAAGAATATCTTGCTACTGCAGATCATTTCATTAACCAAAATAAAAATGTTGAAGCTGAAATGGCTGCTAATAGTGCAGACAACGTTAAAACAGCTCAAATGTAATTAATGATTAATTATTAATTTAAATTTAATTTAATAACAATTAGAAAGGACTGAAAATAATGAACGAAACTTATAATGCTGAAGCTGCTACTGCTGCTTTAAAAGAAGCTGCATCACAAATCGAAGCTTCTTGTGCTGCATTTAATAGAGAACGTGAAAGAGTAACTGGACAATTAAGTCAATCAGGTACTGCTATGGCAGGTCAACTTGGTAAAGTTGCTTTACAAACATTCGAAGCTGAAAATGAAGCATCATTTAATAATTTAAAACAAAACATGAATTCATTCATGTCTAGAGCAGAAACTATTTCTAAGAGAAGTACATCTGCTGAACAAACTACTCAAGGAATTTACTCTCAAAGAGTTTAATTTTCTAATAAATGTACTGCGTTTTACGCAGTACATTATAAGTAAAAGATGGGAACATCTTTTATTTATAATGTACTTGAAGTACTGGAGGGATGATTATGTATAATATTGCTGCTAATACTGAAAAATTATCAGAGTTAGCCGGATTATTGAGAGAAAAAAGGTCTGCATTAGAAGAGCAAATAACTGCTATTTATGATGAAATTAATAGCATGCATGATAGCTGGCATGGTCAAAGTTATGCAACATTTAGTTCTGAATGTTATACCTATGCTTCATCGTTGCAAGCTTTAGTTACTATGTTAGAAGCTTTTGCTGTTTTATTTGATGGTGAAGTTATGGGAAATGCAGAAACTTATATAAAAGCTGCAGAAGATGCTTTTAATGTTATAGGATAGGAGTGGAAATATGAGTAATGATGCAACACAACCTAAAAATACGTATAATTATACAGTTCCAAAACAACGTGAAGATATAGTTACTGATACAGAAAAATTCAATTCATTATCTTTAAAAGAAGCTGCTGGAAGACTTGATAGTTCATTTTCTCAATTTGCTAGCATTTTGATGGAAGCTAATGATTTGGTTAACTCAAGAGTTAATGCTTCATGTGATGAATGTGTGTTTGGGGCATACGGAAATCAATTATTAGAAATGTGGAATAGTAACGTTCCAACATTCAGTGAATTTAAAGCAAATTTTGAAGCATGGTCTAGAGCTGTATCTGTTATTGCTACAAGAGATGAAAATACTGAAGCAATAGCAACTGCAATTTATAATAATAGAGCTACTGGAGCAGATTTAACAACTGCGACTGGTCAATCAGTATCAGAAATGAGAGAAGATATTATTCTATCAACTGCCAAAATTGATCAAAATAATAATTCTGGTGGCGGAAAAACTTATAGATACTATGATGAAAATGGTGTATTAACTACTAGATATGAAAATGCTGAAGGCGAAGTTTGGATGCAACATAGTAGTGATAATAACGGAAATCTTGTTACTACTGTATGTACAGATTCTGAAGGAAACACTTCTAAAATCGAATTCGTTCGTGATGCTGACGGTAATTTGGTAGAGAAGAAAGTAACATTCTATGATAAAGATGGTAAAGAATTAGAAACTGCACCAGATACTTTCAAAGATACAGGATATTTAAAAGATGCTAAAGCAGGTAATGATGGATATAATCCAGATGTTACTCCTATTGAAACTGGTGATGTTGTTACTGGAGATAACACTAGTGCATCTGTAACTACAACTTCATCTGATGAATATTTTATTCAAAGAGGAGATGAATGTACTGTTTATGGTGAAAAGGTTACATTCTTTGCGCGTGATGGCTCTTATAATTATTATACTGATGCTAATGGAAATATTTTAATAGATGCTGATGGAGGTTTGCGTTCTCTAGGATGTAATGAAGCTACATTTAATATAGGATATTTAAAAGATTCAAGCGAATTCTATGGTGCTGTTACTACAACTCAATCTGGTGCTTCATCTATGAGTTTACCTACTGAAGTAACTAACACTGATACTCCATATGATAGCTTGGGTGTGGCAGAGTATGTTGATTCGTCAACTCTTTCACTTGAAAGTGCTCGTACTTATACTACAAACGAAGGATTTAGAGGAGACTTGTTGAGTGGTGAGAATCTTCCTGAGGTTATAGAATTTGATCATAAATTAGAAAGTTCTAGTTGGGATATTGTTCAACCTGATATTAAACCTGCATCTAATGGTAAAGTAACATTAGTTTATGATGAACGTGCTGGTATGTATTATCAAGTTGATGATAGTGGAACATATGTTAGAGATATGTATGGATATACTCCAGAAGAATTGGCTAAGTTTGATATAGAAGATTATTAATAACTTTTGAATTGCATTTAAGTTATGTTAATAAATTATGTTTAAATATTATATAGAGATAGGAAGTGGAATTGATGAATTATAAAACACTTGAAGGTACAACTTATGCTTTGTTTAGTTTAAAAACTGATTTGACTAGTTTAAAGAACGCTTGTACTGAGGAAATACTAATGCTAGATAGTGATAAGTGGACAAAAGTTCAGGATTATATTCAAGAAATGATTGATAAAGTTGAAGATGCTAGAACAAATTGGCCAACTCTAATTGGTGATAATATGAAATCAATAGAAGATTCGTGCAAGGCTGCTTAGGAGGTGATTGAAAAATGGGAATTTATGCAAAATTTAATCAATCTAAAAAAAGTGCGGCTGCAACAAAAGTTGCAAATTGTTTAGAAGAACTTACTAATATTAATGGTAAAATTGCTACATATACTTCAAAAGCTTCTACGGAATCAAGTAAATGGCCTAATGAAGAGTCTGCCGGAGAGGTTCGTGTTAAATCCGAAGATGTACCGGGGACAGCATATGATTCTAATAATAAACCTTATGAAACTACAATTGGTGTTGATTATTGGACTAATTTTGATTCTACTAAACATCGAAATGCAAGACAAGCTGCTTTGACTGCTGGTATTAATGCTTGTAATAATAACTATGTTACTCCTTATATGGGATATTGTGATAAGCTTGATGCTAAATGGGCTGAATTGTTAAGTTTTATAACAACTAGATTAGATAATATTACTACTTGTTTAAACTCTATTGAAACAGCTGCTACTACATTTGATGGTTTGTCTTCAAATATATCTTCTGCTTTGGCAGAATTAGAAGCTGCTGGTTTAGCAGACAACATTGCTGTTGAAACAGTTGATGGTGTTGAAGTAATGTATTATCAAATATATGATGAAAATGGAAATGTTATTGGAAAATATAGTATTTCTGAAATGGTTAATGCGTTTTATACTTATGCTGGTTCAGCTATGGCTGCTGCTTACTCTACTGGTTTAATGTATGGTGATGAAAATATACCAGAAGGATATTTAAATAATATTATTTCTGGTGTTGGAAATAATGTATATAGTATGTTAGATACTGGTTTTATGTCAGTAGTTACTCTTGATGGTATTGAAGCTATGTATGATGCCGTTGTTGGTGATGGTGAATGGAGTAAACTAACTGATAAATTTACATCTTTATTGGATGGTAAAATTACAGATGATAAAACTGTTTCTGATTTATATAACGGCTTATTAAATGATAAAACTAATGCAATGTTATCTGCTGGTGCATCTTTCGCTGCTGGTACTGCTGCTAAGCTTGGTACTGATACTTATTCTGAGAAGAATGCTGAAGAAGCTGCTGAAAGATTAGAAAAACACGAAAATAAACCTGCTGATACTGCACCAGACACAGTTCCAGATACTGTTCCAGATACAGTTCCAGATACTACTGGTGATACTGAAGCACCTAAGAAACAATGGCCAAGTACTGATCCTTCTGGTGATACTGGAGGACCTTCAGGTGATACAGGTGATACTGGAGATAATGGTGATACAACTACAGGAGACAATGATGGCGATGGTTTAGTTGATATAGTAGAGACTGAATTACCTTCTGAACCACTTGAAGTTGAAATTTCAAACGAAGATATAGATGCATTAGCAAGAGATGAGTTCTATGAGAAATATTCAGTACCTGAAGATTTAGCTGCTCGTAGACAACAAGATATAGAGGCATTTGAAGAATTATTTAATTCTGAAAATAGAGATGCTTTAATCGAGAAATTTATTGAAATGGGATATGATCCTGCTGAAGCATTAGGTGCTGCAAATAATAAAGATGTTGGTTTAGCTGCATTCCTTCTTGGTTCACAAAATCAAGAACTTACACAAATTGCTAAAGACTTTGCTAGTGATTTAGGTTTAGGAGATGCATTTGATACATCTTACGATAATACACCTGATTATATGGATTTATTTGATGGAGATGCTCAAGTTGAGTTAACTTCTCCAACATCAAGTGAAGCTATCGTAACTGCTAAGACTGAAGTTACTGATGCTAAGACAGCATATACTGAAGCTGTTAACAATGCAAATCAATATATTCAAGATGCTACTAAAGCTAAAGGTGAGTTAGAAACTATAAGAGCTTCTATTGAAAGCGTATCAGGAACTGATACTTCAAAATGGACTGATGAACAAGTTAGTCAATATAATAAAGCAACAGAAGCTTATAATACAGCTGTTACAAAAGCAAATGAAGAAGTTGCTGCTGCTGAAAAAGCTAAGACAGCATATACTGAAGCTAAAGAAAATTTACAAAAAGTTGAAGAAGAATATTACAAAGAAATCAGAGAAGCTATTCAAAAACAAAATGGATATGCAGATGAATCTGGTACTAATGGTACAGTTGGTACTGAAAGTGCTAGTGGAACTACTACTGGTAATGAAGGAGCAACTGGAACTACAACAACTCAAGGTACAAATAGTAGCAACATGAGTGGAACATCTACTCTTGAAAATAGTACAACTAATACACAAGATTCTGAACAATCATTGATTGATCAATTATTTGTAAATATGTAGATAAGAATAATAGGAGGATTGAAATGAAAGAAAAATATTTACCAATTGGAACTGTAGTATTATTAAAAGGTGGAAGAAAAAGAGCAATGATTACTGGATTCTGTTCAGTAGCTCAAGAAAACCAAGAAAAAATATATGACTACAGTGGTTGCGTTTATCCAGAAGGATACTTAAGTTCTAATCAAGTTTGTTTATTTGACCATGATCAAATTGATAAGATTTTCTTCTTAGGTTATGAAGATGATGAAGAAAAAGCATTCAAAGACAAACTTAATAAGATAGTAGCATCAATTGAAGAAGAGAACGCAAATGCAGAAGCAACTGTTGAACCTGCTTCTACAAGTCCTTTTACTCCATTTGCTGAACAAAATAACTAATATATGAAAAGAGTGATTAAAAATCACTCTTTTTTTCTTGTTCACCCTTGAAATAATAAATAAATAATTGTATACTTAAATAGACTTTTTACTTTGACAATTTAGTTTTTGAAGAATAACCACTATAGGAGAAGTTTATCTAAAAAAAATAGTGGAGTTTTTGTTATGATAGGAAGTGAGGGTGGTACAATGGCAATAACTGGTAGAGATTTTGAACTAGAAGAGAGAAGACTTGAAGAAGTAATTAAATTACTTGATGACAAATTAGCTTCGATTGGAGAAGATATCTTTGAAGATGAAGATAAATTCTTAGAATTTAGAAAGTATACTTGGGATAATATGAGAGCAATGGATGCTCAAGAATTAAATCAAGCTACTGTAGAAAGTGAATTTGAAGCTAATAAGATATTTATGAAGCAAAATTATTTTAAAAAGTTATATAGAATAAAAGATAATCCTTATTTTGCTTCAGTTGTTTTTGAAGATGAAGATAAAGAGAGATATAGTGTTTATCTTGGTTTAACTTATTTAAAAGATGATGATTATGGAAATATAATATATGATTGGAGAAGTCCAATATGTAGTTTATTCTATGATTTTGAAGTTGGTCCTTGTGCATATGCAGCTCCTGGGGGACCTGTTAAGGGAAGTCTTATTAGAAAAAGGCAATATAAAATACAGGGAAGAAAGTTACTTAGTGCATTTGATAATTCAATGAATATTGATGATGAATTGTTACAAGAGGTATTAGCTACTGATAGTAATGATAAGATGAAGAATATAGTTAATACTATTCAGCAAGAACAGAATAATGTAATACGTAATGTAAGAGATAAGACTTTGATAGTATCTGGAATTGCTGGTAGTGGAAAGACTAGTGTAGCACTTCATAGAATAGCTTTCTTATTATATAAGATTAAGAATTTGACTAGTAATGATGTTTTGATATTTTCACCTAATCAAATATTTACTGAGTATATTTCTAATGTATTGCCGGAGTTGGGGGAAGATAATACGTTACAAACTACTTTTAATGATTATTTAAGTAGTAATATTACGGAGTTTCAAGAAGTTGAACCTTTTATGGAGTTTATTGGGAAGTTTTATTCAGAGAAGGTTAGTAATCCTGAGTTAATTAGATATAAGCAAAGTGATGGGATTATTAATGATATAAATCTTTATATAGAGGACTTTATACGTAAGGCAAGGGTAATTAGTGATTTTACTGAAAATAAGGTTTATACAGTCTATAAAGAAGAATTAAATGATATGTTACATAATAGATATAGTACTTTACCGTTCTTTGAAAGAATAGATGTGATAGCTGAGAAGTTAAGTGAAGCTAATTATAAAGGCAGTAGTAAAAAGAAACCTACTTATAGAAAATTAATTATGGATAATAGTAGTTTTCAAAAAGATTATAAAGATATTTATTTAGGATTCTTTTCTAGTCCTTTTTGTAAGATAAGATTTAATGATGAAGAGATAAAGAAATTTAATAGAAGTAAAGTTATAGGATATGATGATGCTTTATTATTTGTTTATATGAAAGGATTACTTGAAGGTTTCCCTTATGAAAGGGATATAAGACAAGTAGTAATAGATGAAGCTCAAGATTATAGTTTTTTACAATATTTAATTATTTCTAAGATATTTAGAAATAGTAATTTTACGATACTAGGGGATGTTAATCAAACAATAAATCCTTATTATAAGTATGATAGTTTAGATATACTTTCTAATATATTTAAACAAAGTAAATGTATAAGTTTAACTAAGACTTATAGATCTAGTCCAGAGATAATAGAGTTTACTAATAAAATACTTGGTTTAGATCATGTATGTGCAATTAGAAAGACTGAAAGTGTTCCTTTAATACATAGAACTGATAATACTAAGTTATTAGAAGATATTGGTTATTTAAGAAGTAAGTATAAGTCAGTTGCAGTTATTACTAGAGATAATAATACAGCGATTAAACTATATGAGAATCTTAAAGATACTTTACCTATTTCTTTATTAAATGGACAGAGTGAAGAGTTTAATAAGGAATTAGTTGTATTACCAGCTTACTTGGCTAAAGGGTTAGAATTTGATAGTGTAATAGTATATAGTGATTTAGATAGTAAGTATTTAAAGAATGAGAAGAATTTATTATATGTTGCTTGTACTAGGGCACAACATGAATTGATAGTTTATTCTGTTGTAAAGAAGTAATACGTTAAGTATTGCTTTTTTTATGTAAATAATTTTTTAATTATCTTAGTTAGATTGACTTTTAATTAGCGGAGTGATATCTTCATGATAGAAGAGTAGGAGTTTAATTGTTTATGAAAAAAGTAGTTGTAATTTTAGTAGTAATTTTGTTTCTTTGTTTTGGGATTAGCTATGCAGAAGATGTAATTATTGGACCCACAATTTCAGTAGTTCAATGTCCGACCGGAGTTGCTTCTCACGAGATTGTTTACGATACAAATGGTGGTAGTGAAGAAGAGGCTGATTATGTAAGTTCAATGAAACCAGCAGATACTAGTTTACCAACCCCAACTAAAGATGGTTATGTATTTGCAGGATGGTATTATGATTCAGAATTAACTAAAGAAGTAGATGTTGATAGTTATTTTGATATACCATATACAAGAGAATATGATGAAAATGAATGTACAAAACTAGTTACAACAACACTTTATGCAAAATGGGATAAAATTGTTTTTGAAGAAACTTTTGAAGATTATCAATGTCCTACAGGAAATTCACCTTATAAGATAGTTTATAATACTAATGGTGGTAATAAAATAGATTCATTTTCACATTGTGGAGGTTGTCTTTATTCAGAAACTCCAGTTATACCAACACCAACAAGAGATGGTTATAAATTTGTAGGATGGTATTATGATTCAAGTTTTAAAAATAAAGTAAATACTAAGTATGCAACAAAGATAACTTACACTAAGATATATGATAGTCATGGTTGTCAGGCGCAAGCTACAGTTAACTTATATGCTAAGTGGACTAAAATAAATAATGAAGATAGTTCTTGTTCTAATGATATTAATAATTTGAAAGTTATTTTTAATACTGATGGTGGTACTAATATTGAACCTGTTTTATATTGTTCTAATTGTGAAACATCTACAAAGAAAATTCCAACTGCTGAGAAAGATGGATTTACTTTTGATGGATGGTATTATGATACTGAATTAACTGATAGGGTTTCTGGTACTGATTTCTCTGATTTATTATTTACACAAAAATATGATGATAACAATTGTTTATTATTAACAGAAATTAACCTATACGCTAAGTGGGTTCAAAATACTGAAAACAACAATGAGACTGAAAAGTCTGATAAAGGTGAGAAAAAGAAAATTACAATTATCTATGATACTGATGGTGGAGATACAATATCAAATGAAAATATATGTGATAATTGTGGAAATAAAACTGAGTTAAAATCTCCTACAAAAGAAGGATTTAATTTTGTAGGATGGTATTATGATAAAGAATATACTAAAAAAGTTGATGCAAAATATTTAGAAGATTTAGAAGAAGGATATGTTCTTTCAGAAAATCAAGAACTTGTACTGTATGCTAAGTGGGAAACAATAAAAGAAAATAAAATTAGTAATTATATTGTGATTATAATTTTAGTAGTTATTATTGTAGTCCTTTTAGGAATTGTGGGAATTGTTAATTGGTATAAAAAAAGAAAAAAGAAAAATGAATATGCAGATATTGAAGTTTTAGGTTTATAAGTAAAAAATGATAATATAAAGAAAGATTATAGTTTTATAATCTTTTTTTGTTTGATATTTTGAATTATAATTGATATATTATATGTGCTATTAAGGGGGATTTGGTATTATGTCGATTACGCCTGTTGATAAAGTTAAGATAATGAAATATTTAAGAGAAAATCCAATTGGTGAAATATATTATTTAGATTTGTGTGATGCTTTAGGAAAAAGAGGAAAGATTAAAGATATAGAATTCTTAGAATTTTTTGTTGAAGCAGTAATTAAAGAATTTAAAAAGAATGAAAAGATATCAATTAAACAAGTTAGTAAATTAGTAGTTACAGTAGAATCTTTTTTAGAATGGGTACATGAAGCAGGTTCTGAGATAGATGAAGTAATACTTGATAAAATAAGAAGTTTTGAAGAATATTATGATGAGTATTTAAATAGAACTAATAATGATATTGATTTAGAATTTACTGATGGTTATTTAGCTTCATTGTTGAAGGTTGTAAATGAATTATATCCAAAAGAAGAGAAAAGTGAATCTGTTGTGCAGTATTTGAATGAAATTTCTGATTTAAAAGAACAACTTAGAACTTTGAAAAAAGAGTATGATAATTTAGCTCAACTTCATGCTTCAGCACAAAGAAAGATGGATCAAGTTAATAAAACTTATTATCAAAAATCATCAGAAGTATCTAATTTGCTTAATACAATTTCTAATAATGAGAGAATAATTGGTAATTTAAATAAAAGTATTAGTGAGTTAGAACAAAAAGTTAAAGTATTAGAAGCTAAATTAGAATTATCTGGTACTGAATTAGATGATTTAAGACCTTATAAAGGATTATATGAAGAGTTAGTTAAAGATTTTTTAGATATAAAAGAACAATTACGTATTTCTAATGAAAAGTTAGATGAATGTAAAGGTTATAGAGAGCTTTATGAAAAATTATTAGCACAATTTAATGAGTTAACTGATAAAGTTGAACAACAAAGAAAAGAAAAAGCTCAACAAGATTCTGAAAAAAGAAGAGATAAACATTTAATGGAATTAATATATAGTCAATTAATTGACGGTAAGATAACTATTAATGGATTAGTAAGTTATTTAAAAGATTCTAAGGGAATGAATGTTTCACCTGATAAGATTAAGTCTTTGATGGTTCAACTTAAAAGAGAGTTTAATATAGCTAGTAGTTCTTTTGCAACTGAACCTTCTTATTCGTTAGTAATGCCTAGATATGTGACTGATGATACTTTTACAATAGATGTTCCATATGATCGTGAATGTTATGATATTTTGTTAGTATCTGATTTTCATATTTCAAGTTTTGATAAAAGTGTTTTAAGTGAGATGGATGCAATTAATAATTATTGTGTTAATAATAATATTAAGTTAATTTTGAATTTAGGGGACTTCTTTGAAGGATTTGGTGGAAGTAGAGTATTTGATTACGAAAATGCTAAACAAAACTATCATTTAACTGAAAAAGCTATTTCATTGATTCCAAAAGCTGATGGTATTTATCATGCAGTATTGGGTGGTAATCATGATAAAAATATTTTAAGATATGGATTTAATCCAATTGAAATGTTAGCTCAAGAAAGAGATGACTTTATTAATTTAGGTTTTACACATAGTACTATTGCATTAAATGGTTTTAGTGGAATACTTGGTCAATTTGACTTACATCATCCGCAAACATTCTTTCCAATTAGTGTAAAAAATAGTGGAATAGATACAGATGGTTTAAATGAATATTTAAATAAAATATATGGTCATATATACAGAAGTAGAGATGACTCTTATATAGATATATTTGGTCATACTCATAAGAATCGTTTTAGTTTTGTTGATTCTTATTGTTTTGTTCCACCACTAGTTGAAGGACAAGGTAAAAAAGGTGCTTATCATTTAAGGGTATACTTTGAACCTAATACAGAAATTAAATATATGTTATTTATGCCATTATCTTTTACTGATAAATTGGTTGCAAATAATGAAATTGTTTATAAAAAGATTTTGAGTAAGTAATAAAATGCGTTTATTCAGCATATAAAAGGAAAAAATAGTTGACAATTAGATAAAAGTTGTTTATAATCTATCTTGTTATTGAAAAGAAAGCGATGTATCCACATCCACCTGATTGAAGTGAGTTTCAATAGGTTAAAGAGCTGAATAAAAAATATTACAATATTGTTTATTAAGTTTTTATGGGTGGATACTAGATGTTCGCCCTTTTTAATTGTGTGGAGGTGCTTACTATAGCAAAGGATAAAAATGAAATGCCAATCAATGAACAAATAAGAGTGGCAGAATTAATGGTTATTGGTCCTAATGGGGAACAAATGGGAGTAAAAAAATTAGCGGATGCTTTAACACTTGCTAATTATGCGGGATTAGATTTAGTTCTAATGAACGGAAATACTGTGCCTGCTGTTGGAAAAATTATGGATTATAATAAATACCGTTATGAAAAACAAAAGAAACTTAAAGAATCACAAAAGAAACAAAGAGAAAGTAATAAAGATATGAAAGAGTATCAATTAAGTCCAAATATTGATATTCATGACTTTAATACTCGTAAAAAGAATGCTTCAGAGTATTTAGTAAAAGGACATAAGATTAAAGTTTCTATCAGATTTAAAGGTAGAAGAATTGATCGCCCTGAATTAGGTAAAGAAGTTATGCTTCGTTTTGCTGAAGAATTAAGTGATATATCTGTTATCGAGTCACAACCTAAATTAGAAGGTCGTACTATGATAATGCTATTAGCACCAAAAAAATAATATTAAGAAAGAGGAAGTAGATTATGGGAAAATGTAAACAAAAAACACATAAAGCATCTAGTAAAGTTCTAAAAGCTAAGAAAAATGGTCAATTAGTTTATAAAAAATCAAATGGTAATCATATTACTGGTAAAGATACTGCTAAAGCAGTTAGACAAAGAAGAAGAAAGGGCGTATTAGCTGATGGATTCACTAAACGTCTAAAAGACTTCATCTAATAGGAAAGGGGAGTAAGAAATGACAAGAGTTAAAGGCGGAAACGTTGCTAAGAATAGAAGAAGAAAAGTTTTAAAAGCTGCTAAAGGATATTTTGGTTCTAAACACAGATTATTCAAAACTGCTCAAGAACAAACTTTCCATAGTGGAGTTTATGCATTCAGAGATAGAAGACAAAATAAAAGAAATTTCAGAAAATTATGGATTCAAAGAATCAATGCTGCTTGTAGAGAAAATGGAATTAGTTATTCTAAATTCATCAATGGTTTAACAAAAGCTGGTGTTGAAGTAAATAGAAAAATGTTATCTACAATCGCTATTGATGATGCTAAAGCATTTACTCAATTAGTAGAAGTTGCTAAAGCTGCTTTAGAAGGAAAAACTGCTCCTAAAGCTGTTAAAGCTGAAGCAAAAGCTGAAACTAAAGACTATTCAAAAATGACAGTTGCTGAATTAAAAGAAGTTGCTAAAGAACAAGGTGTTGAAAATTACACTTCAATGAAAAAAGCTGAACTTTTAGAAGCTATTAAGTAATCAATTTATTGATTACTTTTTTTTATTTTTGTTCTTTTATTTTCTAAGATTTTTAGAGTGTTCTGTTGATTTATTCCATATATTCTTGTATAATTAAAGGTAGTATAATATGGAGTGATGAAGATGCGTAAGATAATGGCTTGTTTAGATGTTGGCTCAGATACTGTAAAATGCGTTGTTGGTGAAATGGTTAAGAGAAAATTAAATATACTTGCTGTTGCAGATTCTCCATCAAGAGGAGTTAAGAATGGAATAGTAGAAGAACCTAATCTATTGTTAGAACCTTTAAGAGATGTTATACAAAAATGTGAAGAAATAATTGGATTGAAGATTAGACAAATAATAGTGTCTGTTCCTGCTAATAATGCGACTTTTGCTGTTGTAACAGGAAGTGTTGCAATTACAAATGAAGGAAATTTAATTGAAGGAACTGATGTTATTAGAGTACTTCAAAAAGCTATAAAAAGTAAAAGAAGTACAGAAATGGAATACATATCTATGATGCCAACTAGTTTCTCATTAGATGATGATAGAATAGTTAAAGATCCAAAAGGATTAACTTCAAAAACTTTAGCAGTTAGAGGAGTTATGGTATCAACACCTAAAAAAAATATCTATCCTATACTAGCTTGTTTAGAAAGATTAGGAGTAGATGTTTTAGATATTACATTATCTTCAATAGGAGATTATTTTGAATTTAAGAATAAAGAGTTAGATAAAAAAGTTGGAGTTGTTGTTAACTTAGGAGATAGAACAACAACATTGTCTGTATTTAACAAAGGGGTATTAACTAACACTAGTGTTATTTTATTAGGAGGACAAAATATAGATAATGATTTATCATTTATTTATAAGATTCCTTTAAAACAATCAAAGAAGTTAAAAGAAGAATTTGCTTTAGCACATAAGAATATGGCTCAGGCATCTGATGTTATCGAAGTTGTTAATCAATTTTCTGAAAAAATTAAAATTAACCAATTTGAAATTAGTGAAATAGTTATGAGTAGGCTTAGCGAGATACTAAATTTATGTAAGAAAGAGATAAATCACTTAACAAAAAAAGAAATAAGTTATATAATATTTACAGGAGGTTTAACGGAATGTAAAGACTTTAAGCTTATTTTACAAGAGATTTATGGAAATGATGTTACAATAGGTAATATAATGGAAATAGGTGTTCGTAATAATAAGTATAGTTCTTGTTTAGGACTATTAAAGTATTATGCTTATAACGCTAAGTTAAAAGACAAAGATTATTCAATATTTTCAATAGATGAACAACAAGAGTTAAGTGGTGTTAATTTAGCTAACCAAAACGATAGTGTTATTGGCAAGTTGTTCGGTTACATTTTTAATGGTTGATAGGAGGATATGAGATGCACGATTTAGAGAGAGATCAAATTGCGAAAATAAAAGTTATCGGTGTCGGTGGCGGTGGCTGCAACGCTGTTAACAGAATGATTGAATCTGGTGTTGGTGGGGTAGACTTTATCGTTGCTAATACTGATTTACAAGTGCTTAATGCAAGTAATGCAGAAACTAAATTACAAATAGGTAAAAATATAACAGAGGGTTTAGGAGCAGGAGCTAATCCAGAAGTAGGAAGAGAAGCTGCTTTAGAAAGTAAAAAAGAAATTGAAGAAGCTCTAGCAGGAGCTGATATGATATTTGTTACTTGTGGTTTAGGTGGAGGTACTGGTACTGGTGCTGCACCTATTGTTGCTGAAATTGCACAAGAACAAGGAGCTTTAACTGTTGCAATCGTTACAAAACCTTTCAAATTTGAAGGTCGTAAAAGAATGGAACAAGCTGAAGTTGGTTTAGAAGAACTAAGAAAACATGTTGATACAATTATCGTTATACCTAATGATAGATTAAGAGATATGATAGATAGAACAACTCCAATAGTAGAAGCTTTCAAAGAAGTTGATAACGTATTACGTAGAGGTGTTCAATCAATATCAGATTTAATTGCTGTATCTGGTTTAGTTAACTTAGACTTTGCCGATGTTAAAGCAGTTATGCAAAATAGAGGTAACGCTATTATAGGTATTGGTATTGGTGTTGGAGAAGATAGAGCTATAGAGGCTGCTAAACAAGCAGTAGCATCTCCATTACTTGAAAATACTATTGATGGTGCTACTGATGCAATTATTAATATTACAGGTGGTAATACACTTACATTATTTGAAGCAGAAGATGCTGCTGAAGTAGTAAGAAATGCTGCTAATACAGATATTAATACAATATTTGGTGCTGTTATTAATGAAAACTTAAATGACGAGGTTATTGTTACAGTAATAGCTACTGGATTTGATGATGCAAGAGAACAAATTGGTGGTGGATTAGATAATGAACTACCAAAGAATACTTCATATATGAGAGATGAGGATGAATTCGATAATGTAGATATTCCTCCATTCTTAAGAAATAGAGACGATTTTTAATTAAATCGTTTTTTTTATGAAATAATTATTTTAAATATGGTATACTTGTTATAGTAGGATAGGAGAGATAATATGAATTGTAATAAATGCGGTTCTCCTTTAGCATTAGATGCTACTGTATGTCCAATTTGTGGAACAAGTGTGTTTAATCAACCATCAGCTGGACCACAAACTATGGTTAGTAACCAAAATATGAATCAGCCAGTATCTAATAGCAATATAAATCAAAATAATTCAATGAATACTAATAATCAAGAGGTTGCTTCAACAAATGGATTGCAACTAGGAGCATTTAGTCATAATAATGTAGGTAATGCACCTTTAATAAATCCTTCAAAGATGAATCAACAAAATATGCCAACTGATGATATATTTAGTAGTCCTAAAGTAACTGTAAATCAAAATCCAGTTAGTAATGGTATGCAATCATCGACGTTTAATCAAAATAACAATCAAGGAATGATGAATAATCAACCAATGATGCAACCACCAATGAATAATAATTATGGAATGATGAATCAACAAAATAATGGTAATTTCTTTGGTGATAAAAAATCATCTAATAAAATAAATATGAAATTGGTTGTTATTGGTTGTGCAGCTTTGGTATTAGTTATTGTAGGTGTTTTCTCTTTTAAATATTTTCAAGATGTTCAAAAGCAAAGAGAAGCTTTAGAACAAGAGGAAATAAGAAAAGAAGTAGAGGACAGTATTGATGATTATGAAAAACAACGTGAAGAGAAAGCTGCCCAAATGAAGAAGAATATTACATTAGCAGAAGAAAATGTATTATATGATGGAAGTTTATTATTCACTTATGAAAATAATAATAATGTAGTATCAGTAGTAGAATTTGAAATTGAATTCTTTGATGAAGCTGGGAATTCATTAGGAACTGCTAAGGATTATGCTTATCCAGCACCATATTCAAAATTCTTAATAAAAGTAAATAAATATAGTGTTAAAGAAGGCTATGCTAAATACGAAATTAATTTAAATGTAAATGATTATGATTTAGTACCTTTAACTATTAATACTAGTAAATTCTTAATTAACGATACAGGAGAAGCTATTGTTGTACAATATAATAATGATGATGATGAAGATACAATAGATAATTTAGAACTATGCATTTTATATTATAATGGAGAAACAATAGTTGGAGCTGAATGTAGTTCTAAGACTGGTATAACTCCAGGAACTAGTGCTGATTATGAATTTGAATATTATTATGCTAATAATTATGAAGGTTTAGATTTTGATACATATAAGTTTGCAGTATCAGCTTATAATAAAGCAAAAAGCGATTATTAAAATAATCGTTTTTTTTTGACTTTTTTCAGCTTTAATAAATGATATATATTAAATGGTGATACTATGAAAGTATATGTTGACTTAGTATTAATAGTAAATTTTTTAATAGATTTAATCTTATTAATTAGTGTTAATTATATACTTAGAAGAAATGTAAAATGGTGGCGTTTAGGATTAGGGAGTTTATTTGGGAGTATTACATTAATAATTATGTTTATAGATATGAATAATCTTATATTAATGATTTTTAAGTTATTAGTATCTTTTTTTATTATAATAATTGCTTTTGGATATAGAGATATTAAATATACTTTTAAGAATATATTGTATTTTTATTTAGTTAGTATGTTGTTGGGAGGAGGGATAGAGTTTTTAAGTAATCAGTTTAAATATAGTAATGAAGGTTTAATATTTATAGATAAAGGATTAGGTATCAGTTATGGTGTAGTTATTGTTATTAGTTTATTCTTATTTTTTAAGTATATAAAATGTTTTGGTGAATTAAAGAATAATTATAGTAATTATTTTAAGTGTAAAATATATTTTGATAATAAACAATCTATTATACTTAATGCTTTTTTAGATACGGGGAATAAACTTAAGGATCCATATAGTAATAAAAGTATTATTTTAGTAGATAAGAAGAAGATTGATGATATTAAGGTAAGGAGTCCTGTCTATGTACCTTATAATTCTTTAAATAATCATGGATTGTTAACTTGTTATAAAGGATTTAAATTAGAAATAGACGGAAGAAGTTATGATAAGTTTTTAATTGGAATTAGTGATGAACATTTTTATATGGATGGGATAGATTGTATATTAAATAATATGGTTATGGAGGGGCTTAGATAATGTTTGAATTCTTAAAGAAATTAATTAATTTAATCTTTGGTAAGTTTAATCAGTTCTTTTTTGTTGGAAGTACAGATGTTTTACCACCACCTTTAGAAAAAGAAGAGGAGATAGAATTAGTTATAAGGAGTCAGCAAGGTGATTTGAAAGCTCGTAATAAATTGATAGAACACAATTTACGTTTAGTAGTATTTATTGCAAAGAAGTTTGAAAGTAAATTAGAGACATTAGAAGACTTAGTAAGTATTGGATCAATTGGTCTTATTAAAGGGATTAATACATATAAAATAGATAAAAATATAAGATTGGCGACTTATGCTTCAAGATGTATTTCTAATGAAATATTAATGTACTTAAGAAAAAATAAGAAACGTTTGGCGGATGTTAGTTTTGAAGAAGCGTTGTCCTTTGATGGAGAGGGGAATGAATTACATTTAGAAGATATTTTAGGAACAGATGATGATGTAACTTATAAAGAATATGAAAGAAAAGTAGATATAAAGCTATTAAAAGATACCATTGAAGAGTTGGATGAGAGAGATAAACAAATTATGATAATGAGATATGGTCTTAATAATACGCAAGAATTTACACAAAAAGAAGTTGCAGAGTTATTAGGAATAAGTCAGTCATATATATCAAGGATAGAAAAGAAAGTGATAAAGAGATTAAAATTGCATTTGGAATAGAAAATTATTTATGTTATACTTAGTTAGAATATGAGAAGTAGGTGTAGTTATGGCGATTGTAAAAATAGAAAAAGAATTAAAAAGTTCTGTAAATAGTTCAAATTCTTATAATAAACAACAAGAAGTATTGCCAGGAGCTTCTTTAACTTCACTGAATAATTCAAATGATGAATATAAGTTTGATTTTGGTAATAATTCGGCTGGGATGAGTAATGGAAAATTAAAAAATGAAATTGGTATAGTAGCAGCTTGTATAAGAACTGCAATTAGTTCACTAATAAAACTTGCTGTTTTCGTAGGGATTATTTATGTTGTTTTAAAATATGTAAAGCTAGATATTGATTTATCTTGTTTTAGTGGGAAAGCTTACTTAACAGAAAGTAGTTACTGGGATGAATTTTTAAAAGTAGGTTTAATACTGGGGCTTTCTTTATTTATAGTGTGTTTTATGAGTAAGTTATTTATTAATGGTTCAATAAAGAAAACATTAAAGAAAAATTACTTAAGTAAGTTGAATACTTATATATACGATGGATTTGTTGCAGTATATAACGTAATAATTTATGTATTAGTAGCTGTATGTTACTTTATGATTATTAATAATATTTTTGATAAGATAGAGAAACTTAAAGATGCAGGGAAGATTATTGAAGGAGTAAATATTGAATTATTTAATTTATTTAAGTATGGAGTTGTTGTTATAGTAGCTATATTTATTGCTTTAAATATCTTAAAAGGAATATCTATTGCTTATAAGAAGAATAAATTTGTGTTCGAAGAACAATTATAAAACCACTTAGGTGGTTTTTTCTGTTTAGTAAAGTAAGTGTTATCTTTAGAAAAAGGACGTTTATTTAATGTAAAATAACTATTATAAAAGTTATCATTTATGTTATAATTAGAATAGGTGTATTAGAATGAATATAT
>CAVAGO010000011.1:0-7206 GCA_963588075.1 bacterium
GTAATTAATACTATTATAAGTATTGGAAGTGCTGTTAATAATATTTTTTTATCTACTTCTATTTTAAAGTATCTTTTCTTTATATCCATTAAACGATATATACTCATTATGAAGTATGCAGTAAATGTAGAAATTACTGCGGCATATAGTCCTATAAATTTTATTAAAGCCAAATGAACTATTATATTAATTATTGCTGATACTATTGATGTATTAGCAATTTCTTTTGTATTTTTCTTAGCAACATATATTACACTAATCAATCCTACTATTACATTAAAGACAGAAGCAATAATTGATATAGGTACTAATCCATATCCGCTACTATAGTTTTCATTTATCATAATTGGGAATATGAATGGCATACATGCTATCAGTCCTATTGCTAAAGCAGTAAATAATTTTAAAATAATGTTGAACATTTTATTAAAATAATCTTTGATGTCTTTATCATTAATAGCCATTGATATTGATTCAGTCCAACTCATATTAAAGATGTTGTATAGAGTTATATATACTGTAGAGAATTTTAATGAAGCTGCTAATATACCATTTTGGTCTACACCTAATATGCTACTTGCTATTACTCTGTCAGAAGCATTAAATACCCACCATGATATAGCATTAGGTATTAACGGAATTGAGTATTTCCATAATTTTTTTATTATTTCTTTTTTATATTCTTTTATTTTTATGTATTTATATAATTTTAATGAAATAAATAAATATATTGTTCCGATTGATTGACCTATCATTGTACCCAATAGCATTCCGGTTGCTCCTAATTTTATTACAACTAAGAATAATATATTAAATAAAATAGTAGTTAATGCACTTATAAAGCTACCTATAGCAAACTTAGTATTATCACCAAGACCCCTGGCAATTTGTTGAAATAATGATAAGAATATATACACTACAACATTTGTTGCTAAAAATATTTTGTAGTCATTATTAATAAATGGTGAAATCACAGCAAATATTATTAAGTATAAAATACATTGTACAATTACTGTTATAACTCCACTAGATATTATTTTTTTCTTTTCTTCTTCTTTTTCTCTTACTTCTATTAATTCTCTAAAAAGAGCTTGTTCTACCTGAAACGTTACTATTGGTAATAATAAACCTACTAGTGTGTTTAGTAAATCTACGGTTCCATATTCTCCAGTAGTTAATATTCCAGTATATAAAGGTAAAAGAAAAAATGTAATCATTTGAGTACATATTTTTCCAATTGTAATTATTATTGTGTTCTTAGCTAGATTTTTCTCTCTATTCATGACTACATCTTCTTTCTTATTATTTTTCTATTGCATCATTTAGCCATTCCAATGATTTTTTTCTTTCTTCCTCTAATTTTTTATTTACTTTTTCATAGTCGATTTCTTCGTTATAATCTTTCTTTTTGAATTCTTCAAAATTTTTAACTGCTCTGTTACTAATACCTAGTTTTTTTAATAGGTCTGTAACTCTAGAGCCTGTTGTTGCGTGAGGAACAATCCAAAATTTCTTATTAAATATTATAGAAAACACAGTTGCATGAAATGAAGTTGCAACAATATATTCTGCATTTTTTATTAAATTTATAAATTCTAGAGGTCCTTCTATATATGCACTTCTAAGCACATTTTTTAGTCCTCTATTTCTTTTGTCAAAATGAATAATCTTGTATCCTGTTTTTCTTGATAATTCATTTGTTATTTTAATAAATTCTTTGTCCTCTTTTACATGATAAGCTAGTATATACTTTTCTTTCTCATTTTTCAAATCTGAAATTTCTTTTTTCCATTCTTCTTTTGTTAGTAAAAGTGTTGGGTCAAGCACAACTTCTATTTCTTTATCCGGCAAAATTCTCTCTAATTCTATTTTTGCACTTTCTTCTCTTACTGATATTTTATCTATTTTAGATATTTTTTTTATGTAATCTTCTTTATATTTTTGAATATTTTTTTCATTACCAACACTTGCTGCATATGATATTCTTTTAATATTTTTATTACCAAAATTTAATGTATAAATATCTGATAGTTCTCCTGTTATTTCGGGATTCCAAACTTGATCAGAACCTGTTATAAAAATATCAGCATTGATTTTTTGTTGAATATCATCTATTTTTTTTATTGAATTTGTAAGTTTAATTTTTTTATTTATAAAACTATTGAAACGATGTCTTTTTCTTATATTTTTTGTGAAAAATATTATATTACTTAAAATCGACTTTAGTATACTATTTAAACTTTTTTTATCGATGTAAAAAATTCTATATCCCTCTTCTATTTTTCTATCTTTATAATTAATAAAATAAACTTGTTCTTTGTTTTGTTCTAATACATTTTGTAACGCAAATGCTTGTAGTGCTGCACCATAATTACGAGCTTTTACAAATGTTGTTATTTTTATCTGCTTCATTTTTTTTCATCTCCATCATATATATTACAAAATACAAACCAATACACACAAAATACATCACATAACATTGGGGGTCATACAATGGATTACCACTGAAACAATATAATAAAAAGAAACACTGATATCCAAATGATAAGGATAATAAAGAATTCGTATTTTTCATATGTTTTAACAACTTATATGTTTTATAAAAAACATATGCCATTATACTAATAAAAATAATTAATCCCAAAATGCCCGTTTCGCATAGAAGTTGAATATATACATTATGTGCATCTAAATATGATACCCCAAAAGTCGAAAAAAGAAAAATTTGGTATTGATTACTAAACGATCCCCATCCATTACCTATTAAAGGATGTTCCTTCCACATTTTGAATGCTAATTCATAAAATTGAGTTCTTCCAGTTAATATATCGGTTCCTCCATTTATACTTTTCATAAACCTGTCATAAACTATAGTTACTTGTGGAATAAAACTTGCTGCCACGTATACTAACATAATTGCAAAAAAGCATATAAAAATAAACTTAAATAATCTTTTTGAAATTCTGTCTTTATTAGCAATAAAAAACATTACAATCATTGTTAATATAGTAAAAATGGCGTGTGCGCGTTTCCCTGTAACCAATAATGCAACAATAGAAATCGCAACAAAAATAGTATTTCTTAAATTTTTTTCTTTTAGCCATATTGAAAATAAGTAAATTGTTATAATACTTAAATACATTCCATTGGTACTATAATGTGTCGTTAATCCTGGATTAAATCCACTTTTAAAATGGCTAGCTGCCAAGCTTTCGGTCTGAGCTGAAGTTAAAAATGGAATTATTTTGTTTAAATAAAAATTTTTAAAAAATATAGGAATATATGTAAAAGTGATATGTTCAATACAAAAAATGTTTAAAGCATTTTCTATTCCAATTATGCTATCTTTATTTACACTTATTATAAAAGGTAAAAATAAATATATGGTAAAGAGCAAAACTTTTGTATGATTTAAATATTGATTATTAATTAATTCTATAAACACTAATAAGATAGTAACTGCCAATACCGACAGTTTTATTTTATTAAATTTTTCTTTTTTTGAAAGTAACAATATTATTATCATGGAGCCTATTATGGATAGAAAAATAAATGAATAAGATGGATATATTTTATTAGCAATAGTCGAATTGAATGGATATAATAAAATTAAAAAACAACAAATATTTATTAGTATTTTTCTAATATTAACTACCATTTTTTTTGCTCCTTTCTCTTTTTTTTCTTATATAAAACATACCACAAGTAAAATAAACTAAATTCATTTTAATTGTCATTACAATTATTTTCCAATAAAATGTTAATTCATTAAGAGTAATATTTTTAAGAATTTCATAAAAATCTTTGTTTCTAGATATTTCTTTATATGTTTTTATTAATTCTGTACTGCCATATTGTTTGTATATATAATATAGATAATAGCAAATTATTCTCAGATGATTACCATTTAATTCTTTTATTTTACTTACTATTATATTATTTTCAATCAAATATTTTTTTATATATTTATTAGTATTAATGATTCCATATATATTTTTTTTGTATTTATTAGGCGACTTTGTAGCGCTGTTTTCGTTATCACAATAATGATATAATGCCATATCAAGAAAATAGATACTATTTATTTCTTTGAACATATTTAAATAGAAATAAACATCTTCCATCATATATAATTCTTTTTGAAATTTCAATCCATTTTCAAAAACGCTTTTTTGTATAAATAGTAACATTACAAAATTTTTTATTGGTTCTTTATTTAACAAAAAGTGTTCTATAACTCTTTCTTTTTCGAAATCTTCACTTTTTATTTTTTTGTTTGCTAAATTATATAGTGATGGAACTGTAATCTTTTTATTTTCTTGATAATAGCAATTATATCTTACTACCTCTACATCTTTTGAACGAGAAATATTTACTAATTCCTCTATAGTATTAGATTCTAGCCAATCATCAGAATCAATAAACATGATATAGTCACCACTAGCCTTTTTTATTCCTCTATTTCTAGTCTCGCTAACACCACTATTATCTTGATTTATAATAATAACTCTTTTATCTTCTCTATATTTTGAAATTTTATTAATTGTTTCATCTTGAGATCCATCATTTATTATAATTATTTCTAAATTTCTATATGTTTGGTCAATTACTGAATTTAAACATTTTTCTATAGTTTTCTCTGCGTTATATGCCGGTATTATAACACTAACCTTAGGTTGCATTTTATCACCTACTTATTCTTTTTCTAATAATTTGTCAATGTTTTCACAATATTTTTCTACAGTGAAATCCTTCACTCTTTTTTGGGCATTGTTAATCATTTTAGAAATATTACTATCATCTAAATTATAAATTTTTTTTAAGGCTATTTCTAACTCCGATTCAATCTTTTCTCTAGTTACTATAATTGCTGAATTATCTTTTACTATTTCTGGAATTCCGCCGGAATTACTTACAATAAGTGGAATTCCTGCTGACATACCTTCGATAACTGTTAGACCAAATGCTTCATTCCACATAGATGGAACTACTTGAACGTTGGATATTTTATATAATTCATTTATTTCTTTATGAGTTTTAGTTCCTAAAAATATTATATTCTCATTGTCTTTGTACTCATTAATTAACTTCTTATAAAATGACTTATTACTATCATTTGGACTTCCGACTATTAACAATTTAGATTTTATACCTTCAAAAGATTTAGTATACGAATTTATTAATTCTTGTACACCTTTTTCCCTCATTATACGTCCGGTAAATAAAACTACAAATGTATCATTTGTTATATTGTATTTTCCTCTTAAGTTCTTAATTTTTGTATCACTTACTGTTTTATTAAATTTTTCAATCTCAGTCCCATTATATAGTACTTTTGTTTTTTTGTTTTCACATATGGTATCTACTTGTTTTTTTATGAATTCACTTACACACCATACCTCATCTAATGATTTTAATATTTTACAAGCGTTTTTTGTCTCTTTATTTAGATAATCATTATGTAAATGCAATATATGCTTACCTTTTACTTTGTTAGTTAAATAGGTAATATTGTTAATATTATTTAATATAATCACTTTATCATAGTGTGATAATTCTTTTCTTTCATTTAAATCATCTACAACACTTCTTGCAAATTCATCACCAACTTTGTTCTTTAATAATTTACGTGCAATCCCACAAAATAATCTATAAACTTTATATTTAGCATTGCTTTTTTTTATGTATCTAAATTCCACATTGTTATATTTTGCCTTTATATCCGTAACTTTGGGTGAATAGGAGGAATAAACAACTATACTATGCTTTTGAGTTTTAGAGTTATGTTCTAAATAATCCTGGGCTAATTTTTCAATAGCGCCTCCATCTATTGCTGGAATTGGAGCAAATCTTGTACCTATAACCAATAACCTCATTTTTTCAACTCCTTATTTTTTATTTAGTAATACATCGTATAATCTTTTGCTGTTATTTTTATCTCTTGTCTCAAAAAAATTATTCATCCTCTTTAAATACTTTTTTGATAATCCACTATGGTAAACTTTTTCGAATGTTTTGATAGCTTCTTTTAATTCTGTTATTACAGGTCCGAAACCGTCTTCTCTATAATCAAAATATCCTTTTTGCAAATGTTCTGTGCGAAATCTTTTTTCATCAAATTGGAAATATAAAACAGGTTTATTCATATACGCAAAATCCATAAAAACGCTTGAATAATCTGTAATTAATAAAAACGATTCTTTTAGTAGAGTTTGAATATCTATTATAGAATTATCAACAATTTTTATATTTTTACTTTGTGCTTTAAATAGGTCTAGAAATTTTTGCATATGTTGATGTGGGTAAAAATATACGATTATTTCATTGTCCTCTATAAATTTGGTGAAGTTATCATCATTTAAAAAACCATTCCAATTTTTATAATAGTCAGTAGATTTGAAAAGGGTTTTATCTTTCTCGAATTCATTTTTTCCCCCAAACCAATTTCTCCATGTTGGCATAATTAATATTTGCTTTTTATTAACTTTTAAATCATGTAAATTATCAAAACGACTTAAACCTGTATTAATTACGCTTCCCTCTGGATAACCAAAATTAGCTTTTATAAATTCATATTCTCTTTTAACGCTGCAAACAAAATATTTGAATCTTGCGTTTTTGTAATGTGCATATGGTAAATCGTCTTTTATTATACCATGTTGTAAAAACACTCTATTATTAAATAATTTACATATTACATGAATAAAATAAAAGAAAGATTGACAAGGATTTCCATGCTTATGAATACTTATGTTGTACTCTGCTGAAAGATAATATAGCCAATGTTTGGCACTTTTAAATTCAATTATATTTCCAAATTTTTCTACTTTTTTATAATCAGGTGTTTTTTTTGAAATAACATAATAACAGAAATCTTCGGGATGATTTTCTCTTACGTATTTAAAAAAATGATAGCCGTTATCTCGAGCTGTGTATCCATCTTCGCATACTAACCATAATCTCTTGTTTCTAATTTTATTTATTACTCTAAAAGCAATCGAAAACGGAAGAATTACAATAAATATAAATGGCGATAAAAGATCTGATAGTTTTAAGTATCTTAATTTTTTTAATATTTTTTTCAATTTTATCACCTACTGTTTTTCAATTTATTAAATAATTGAGGATTAGACATTCTGATTTTGTTAACGATTTTTCCCATTGTCCAAAGGAGCCAAGTAGATTTTACTTTTAATGGTATCATCA
>CAVAGO010000011.1:7216-35126 GCA_963588075.1 bacterium
TCATAATCTTGATTTTTAAACTTTTTAATTTTGCTACTTTTAAAGTTTTTCTTGTTAAATCATGATTAATAATCATACTTAATTTATTTTTCTTTTCTTTATTTGACAATTCACTACCACAAATATTTTCAACACATCCAAGAACACGTTCTATAAATCTTCTTGATGAAAATTCCAAATAGTCCTCTTCATTTAAATTATTTTTTTTAAAATATTCATTGAAGTCATAATATTCTTTTACTCTTATTTCAAATAGGTTTTCTTTATATTTGGCAGTTATTGAACCTTTTCTTTCTTTTATATAATGGTAGAAGCATTCTTTAGAATTGTACATTTTTTCAACATGTTCTAAATATTTTTGGTTGAACACCATATCTTCTCCAAAGTTACTATTTGGAAACTTTATGTGATACTCTTTTATTATTTTATTTTTATAAAATTTATTCCAAATATTATACAACATATGAGTATCCCATAAATACACTAAATCCATTGTGATTTCTTTAGAATTTTTATATTCTTTTTCATTTGCCGTTATTCTGTCACAACTATGTTTTCCATTTTCTGCTTCAACTTCCGAAAAAAATCCTGTATTTAACAAATCAATATTGTAATTTTGGAATATCTTGTTAGCATACTCTAAATAATTTTCTTCTATATAATCATCTGAATCCACAAAAGTTATATATTTTCCTTTTGCTTGTTGTAATCCCTCATTTCGTGCGGCAGAAACACCAGCATTTTTTTTGTGTAATACGATAACTTTTGAATTTTCTTTTGCATAAGTATCGCAAATTTCCCCACTTGTATCTGTTGAACCATCATCGACTAATATTATTTCGTAGCTTTTATATGTTTGATTCAAAATGCTGTCGATGCATCTTTTCAAATATTTTTCACAATTATAAATCGGAATTATAATGCTGAAAATGGGTGTTTCATTTTTCTTTTTCATCCTTAACCCTCCTAAATAAAAACGATACATTGCACAATGTATCGCTATAAAATTTTGTACAACTAAATTTAACTATTCAGCACCTTTATGTCCGAATACTGCTCCGAATGTTTTACATAGAATGTTCATATCCATTCTTAAACCACAATTATTAGAATAATATTGTTCTAACTTAAGACGTTGTTTAAATGATACATCACTTCTACCTGATACTTGCCAGTATCCTGTAAGACCTGGTTTTGTTTTAACTATGTCATTAAAATATTTACCCATATCTTTCTTTTCTCTTGGTAAATAAGGACGATTACCTACTAAAGTCATATCTCCTTTTAAGACATTAATTAACTGTGGTAGTTCATCTATTGAGTATCTTCTAATAAAATGTCCTATCTTAGTTATTCTTGGATCATCTTTTAATTTTTTATTTTCTGCATATTCTTCAGCTATTTCTTCATTCTCTTCTAACATCTTGAATAATACTTCATCAGCATTTGGTACCATTGATCTAAATTTATAAAAATCAAACTCTTTACCATTCTTACCTATTCTCTTTTGAACGAAGATTATTTTATCAAAATCTCCATTACACATAGATACTATTTTAATGATAAGTGCGATTGGGAGTAGAATAATTAATCCTACTAATCCAGCAACTATATCAACTAATCTCTTTATGAATAAATATATTATTGTTTTGGTATCGGCAGTCGATACTGCTGCTGCCTCATGCATAATAACACCACCCTATACTACGATAAATTACTTTTTCTCATCACTACTATAATAAGAGCTAGCATAATATGAATTATAACTACTTCCTTTAACACTAGCACTATTTATTATTACACCATCTATTTTACTGTTAGCTGCTTCAAATACTTTTTTACATCTTTCAATTAATTCGATTGGTGTTTTACCACTTGTTACTACTAATACATTAGCATCTGAATACTTAGTCATTATTTGAGTATCACTTATTCCTAAAATAGGAGGACAATCTAAAATAATAACATCATAATGTTTTCTTAATTCTTTAATAACTTTTTCATTATTCTTAGAAGTTAATAATTCTAATGGATTAGGTGGTGTTTGACCTGTTGGTATTAAATCTATACCTTTTAAATCAGTCTTACTTACATATCTCGTTAATTTAATTTCATCTTTATAATTTAAGATTAAATTAGAATATCCACCATTTGAAGCATTTTCCACTTCAAAGATATTATGTTGTCTACCACGACGTAAATCACAATCTATTATTAATACTTTTTTACCATCTTGTGCATAAGCACATGCTAAATTAGCTGAAATAAATGACTTACCATTTCCAGGTTCTGGAGATGTAACTAAGATAGTTTTTATCTCTTTGTCGATAGCAGAAAATTGTAAGTTAGTACGAATACTTTTAATAGATTCACTAAACATTGAGTTAGGATTTATATTAATCATTAATTCTGTTTCTTTCATCTTTTCACCCACTATTTTTCTTTTCTATTTATCTTAGGAACAATACCTAATACTGGTAATCCTAATTTATTTTCGACTTCTTCAGCACTCTTAATTGTTGTATCAAAATAGAATATTACAAAGACTGTTCCTAATGCTAGAACGCATCCTATTAACATATAAATTACAACGTCTTTTACAAAGTTTATGTTGTAAGCTTCTGTTTCTTCTTCAGCAACATCTACAACTGAGACATTTTGTAATTTATAGTGATTTTTTATTTCTTCACCAAATACATTAACTATTTCATTAGCAATATCTGCAGCAAGAGCACTATCTGCATCTGTAACAGATATTTTTATTATTTCAGTATCACTTACATTTGAAACAGTTATTTTTTCACTTAGTTCAGATACTTCATATTCTAAAGATAAATTTTCAATAACAGTTTTTAATACTGTTCTTGATTTAACTAATTCACTATATGTACTAACTAAGCTCTTATTTAAATTAACATCACTTTGAGTAGTACCTGTATTTCCTGTTGTACCATCATCACTAACAAGTAAAACTGTTGATGTTGATTTATACATAGGTGTTTTTAAAAAACTAGAATATACACATCCTAATGCTACTACTGCTAATGTAACAGCTATAATCATAAAAATTCTTTCTTTAACGTAATCAAATAATTCTTTTAGATTAATTTCTTCCATATTGTTGTCCCTCTAATTCTTTTTTTGTGAAACGCATAATAATATATCACTTTTTAGTCACAATTAAAATACGTAATTTTATTTTTACATATTAATTTTAGCATAAAATGATATTTTTAGATATACATATATTGAAATTTATAAAAAAAAGATAATATAACCGAATGATTATATTATCTTGGAATTCTAATTAACTCGAATAAGAATAAAGCGTATATACCAGCATATAATGGAGATTTAAATCTTAACATCTCATAAGTACTAACAGCTTTATCTATTCCTGATACTAACCATGATTCCTTATACTTAGGAATATCAAAGTTACATGGGAACATATGAGTTTTTATAATATCTTTTTGCATGGCATCTAATTCAAAATACTTTAAGCTATTTTCTAATGCTACTGTAGGATGTTCTCCTAATCTTTCATGACCTGTTTCTGTTTCTAAATCATTATTAATATAGAAGTCATGTAATAAGGCTGCTCTTGTTACTGAGTCTTTATTATCCATATTGAATAATTTACATACTTTATAAGTCCATCTAGCTACACGCATTGAATGCTCATATCTTGTAATACCATGATGTAATTCTTTATTTAATTTATTAAAATGTTTATTATTTGTTATATCTTCAACTAACGAGTTAAATTCTTCTTTTTGTTTTATACTCATCCTAATTTTCACCTCGGACTTGAACATTATAGCATACATAGATTTTTTTGGCAAATTGCTATTCTAATTATATTTTATTATATATTTGGATATTTTTGTATATAAATTTTCTTATTATATGTAAAATAAAAGTATTACTTTTGTAATACTTTTATATCTTCTTCTTTGATGTATTCTCTTCTATCTATTATTCTTTGGAGGATTAATGATAGAAGTAATAAGATTATATATGATTTAGTAAAGACATTTATTTTATATAGTTTTACTTGATGTTGTTCAATTATTCTTACTAAACTATTATCGTTTATATAACCGATGTTTAATATTTTGTTTTTTATTTCTTCTGGAGTATAATCTGCTATATGATCATCATCTAAGATTTTATCTATATCAAATTCATAATAATATAAATAGTTTCCTTGATTATTTCTTATCATATCTTGAGGCGTAGTATCTTTTATTATTGCAAGAGAGTCCATGTCATCTACTTTGACAATTGCTCCTGATTCTAAATATGATAAATCGTAACCAATATATCCTTCATCTGTTTTAATTGAGTTCCATGTATGAACTGGATTAAATAATTGGAAAGTATCTATACCTACTCTGTTAGCTAGAGCTGTGAATAAACAAGCATAGTTTACACATACTCCTTGTTTTGATTCTAGGAAGGTAGTTATAGGTAAGTCGTTGTATTCTGTTACACCACTACTATCTACTTCGTAATTTTCAACACTAGCGAAATCATAATCATAGTTATCTAGTAAATATAAAACGATAGCTCGTGCTTTATATTCTGGATTAAGACTTAGATTATCAGTTACTATTGATTTAGCCATATTATCTAATAAAGTTATTTGAGTAGCTAAAGATTCTTTTGTAGATTTATCTACTGGTAAAGTATTTAAGGTATCTAAATCTAACCAGATAGAAGCATATTCATCTAATGTAACACTTTCTAAATTAGTTAAATTTCTTAAGGCTTCGGCATTTTTAATATTAGATATTCTTAATAAAGATAATTCTTTTAAATTAGTACATCCTCTTAGATTATTTAAGTCTAAGACAGAGTCTGTATATAAACATAGTTTTTCTAAGTATGAAGGATTTTTTAATCTAATATTATTAACTATACTACCTTTAGTATCTAGTTCTTTTGTATAATAAGGGACAATGAATTCAGTACCTTCGTATATAGAGTTTTCTATTGTAATTTGTTCTGTTGAATTAGGAAGGTATTCGGAATTAGTTATTTTACAAGTGTTTAAGATTATAGCATATAAGTCTTGGTTATATTGTAAATCTTGAAGGTTTACTTCGTTATTATAAATTAGAATACTATGTAAGTTAGTTAGATATTTTAAATCAGATAAGTCATTGTTAGTTAAAGGTTTTACGATAGATAAGACATTTATAGTAGATAGATTTTCTTTAGTAATTGGTCCTTCTAGTTCTTCTTCGATGATAGCTTGAAGTTCTGGATTAGAGAATGTTATTTCTTCTTCATTCATTATTTCTTGAAGTTGAGAACTAAAGATAATGTTGTTATTTAAATCTGCTTGTGTATATGGTATTTGTTGAATTTGTTTGTTACCACTGAAAGTTGCTATACCAGCAGATAATGTTGTTACTAAAGTAAGTGTTGCCATAGTTCGATATAATTTATAATTTTTTTTCATAATAATCCCCTTGTTTCAAAAAATGATTATAGTATAAAGGGAGTTTTTAGTCAAAAATTGCTTAGAAAAAAAAGAAAAGTATTAGCGTTTTTTTACTTTTCTTTTTGATTGCTTTTTATCTATTATAGTAAGTATTATATTGTTTATTAGTTGGATTGGTATTAAAGGAAGCATTTTTTGAGCTAGTGTCTTTCTTATTTCAAGATTTTCTGCTTTAGTTCGTGAGAAAGTACTACTAACATAACCAATATTATATTCTGGAGATGGTGTTGTTTCTTCAATTAGTCCTGTATAGTCAGATTTGTTCATTTGGTCTGGATTAAAGTTGAAGTAATATAGGGAATCTTGTTCATTAAATTTAAAATAATATGTATAACTTTGTTTAGGATTAGCATATGGTTCGTTGTTTTCATTTCTTAGAACAGCATATTCTTTATCTAGATTAGTTATATCGAATCCAGTATATTCATCATCTATTTTTACTAAGTTCCAAGTATGATCTAGACTGAAATCTTGATAGTTATCTAAACCTACGCGATTAGCTAGAGCTGTAAATAAACAAGCATAGTTCATACATACTCCTTTTCCTGTTAGAGCACAAGTAATTGGATTTGTGTTATACATAGTTGCTAATTCTTCAGATAGTTCAGTTCCATCAGAAACTGATAAATCGTATTCTAAACGACTTGCGACATTTAGAGAGATACTTTTTACTTTGTCTTCAGCTGGCATTTCATATGGTACTAAGGATTTAGCTATTTTATCTAGTTTTTTTATTTGCGAAAGAAGTGTTTCTTTTTGCTCTTTATCTAGACAATCTAATTGATATAATGTAGTTTTATCTAACCATATAGGAGCAAAATCATCCAATTCTAACATTACTAAACTAGGTAATTTAGATAATACTTGAGCATTTTTTATATTAGGTGATTTTGTAATAAATAGATTCATTAAATTACAACATTCACTTAAGTCATTTAAATCTAAGATACTATAACCATCGTATTCGAATTGAATTAAACTAGTAGGATTTTTTAAAGTAAAAGATGTAAAGAATGTAGTGAACATTCTTAGAGCAATAGTATTATATGGAATATATAGATTATTGTCTAAAACATTGATAGCTACTAGTTCTAAGTAATGAATAGAATTAGGTAATTCAGAGGAATTACTAATTGATGAAAAATGAATATTAAGACTTTCTAATTTTTGATTATATTTTAAATCTGCTAAGTCAACTGTAGAATTTTTGATAGTTAGTTCATTTAAATTAACTAGATATTTTAAGTCAGATAAATCTGGATTAGATAAAGAATCTAGTGTAAGAGTTTTAATATTTCTTAAATCGCCTACTGTGAAGTTAGGACCTAGTGTTTGAGATATTATTTGGTATAGTTCTTCATTTTTAAAATTAAACTCATAATCATTTTTTATTTCTTCTAATTCTTCTAAATATATAGGTAAATTAGTTAAGTCTGAATCAGTATATGGTATTTCTTGTTTTTGAAGATATGGTGATATTACGATAGTTGCTGATACGACTAGGGCTACACCGGTATTAGCTATTTTTTTTAATGTTTTGGCTTTCATTGAAGTCTCCCCTTTAAGTGTTTGTTATTATAATTATATTTTTTATAATAGTCAAAAAAAGTAGCAGTTTGCTACTTAATTTTAGATATTCTTTCTACTATTCTGTCTTTTCCTAGTAATTTAAGAATTATATATAGGTCAGGAGTTTGAGCTTTAGAAGTTACTCCTACTCTGATTATGTTAGATATATCAGCTACACTACCTTTGTAGTTATCTGGATTTTCTTTGTATTCTTTCATATTAGAGCAATAACCTAGTTTGTCAGTTAGTTCTTTCATTTTGTTGAACCAAGTATCTTTGTCATCATTTTCATCATAGTATTCATTGAAGTATGTTGTTAGAACTTCGTTGATGTCTGATGTAGAGAATCTTTCATCGAATTCATATGTTACATCTGTATATAGTTCATCATACATGTACCAGATTTGACCTTTGATTTCTGAGAATGAAGCATAGTCTTTACGAGGTTTCTTTTGTTCTCTTTCAATATTTAGAACTTCTGTTGTATATTCTTTGTATTTGTTGATTAAGTCGTTGAAGTCTTTGTCGTATTCTTTTGACCAAGTATCTAGCATGTCGAATACTTCAGTTGCTTTTAGTTTAGAAATATAGTTTTTAGATATGTTATCTAGTTTGTCTAAGTCGAATAAAGCTCCTGATGCAGACATCTTTTTAGGTGAGAATTCGAAATCAGTAAATGGTGCTTCTGGATGAGCATCACGCCATGCTTCGTAGTTTGAGTTAGCGATAGTCATGATAGCTTCGATAACTGAGTATACTGGATATCCTTTTTCTTCGTAGTATGTCATTCTTGCTTCTGGGTCTAAACGTTTAGAAATTTTTCTAATTTTGTCACCATCTTTTTTTAGAATTAATGGTGTATGAACGTATTTAGGCATTTTGAAACCGAATGTTTTGAATAGTTCGAAGTGTACTGGTACTGAACTTACCCATTCTTGACCACGAATTACGTGTGTAGTACGCATTAGATGATCGTCTACTAAGTGAGCAAAATGGTAAGTTGGTAATAAGTTACTTGATTTCATGATAGGAATATCGATGTCATTTTCTGGGAATTCCATTTCACCAAATGCTAAGTCATTGAATTTAAATTTCTTATTGAAGTCACCACTACTCTTTAGACGAATTGTGTATTTTTCACCATTTTTAATTCTTTCTGCTGCTTCATCTGGAGAAAGATTACGGTATTTAGCAAATCTACCATAGATACCAATTCTTCTTTTATCTCTTGTTTGAGATTCTCTTATTGAATCCATTTCTTCTTGAGTAAGGAAACATGGATATGCTTTACCTTCGATTATTAAATGTTTGATGAAAGCGTGGTAGATGTCTCTTCTTTCTGATTGAATGTATGGTCCATAGATACCTTTAGTTTCGTTTGTATCACGATATTCGTATTCGTCTGGATTCATGTTGTAATGTTCTAGAACGTGTCTAATGTATTCAACAGCTCCTTCGATTTCACGTGCTCCATCAGTGTCTTCGTTACGTAGATAGAATATACCATTGTTTTGTTTAGCCATTACGTAGTCGATTGTTGCTGACATGAAGTTACCGATATGCATGAATCCTGTTGGAGATGGAGCATAACGAGTTACTTTAGCACCTTCTGGTAGGTCTCTTTCTGGATATTCTTTTTCGTAGTCCTCAATTGTTTTTGTGATATTAGGAAATATCAAATCTGCTAAGTCTTTTGTAGTCATTTTTATCAATCCTTTCTAAAATAAAAAAAGTTCATGAAGTTTAAGGACGCTATGGCGCGGTACCACCTTAATTCATGAACTTAATCATACACTTTATCTCTTAACGCGAGTAACGGAATACCTTGAGTACAGTATTCAACTCCAAAGTTTCTTCAATTAGTTTATATGTTCTTTTACACCGACCAAGAACTCTCTTTGATATAAGGTCTAATTTACTCTTCTTTTTCTTCGTTCGTGGCTTCATTATAGTAAATTAAATTTACTTTGTCAAACTATTTTATTGTAATTTGGTTTTATTTTTATTTTTTATAAGAATAAATGTTACTATTCCAAGTACGATTAAGATTATAGCAACTACAATAATTATGATTAATTTGTCATTACCTTTTTTTACTATTGCAGCTTCTTCAACAAGAGTTTCTTCAGCAATTAATACTTTATCTTTTTTTACTATTTTTTCATCTTGCTTAGTTGTTGCAATCATATAAGTACTATTGTGGTTGATTTTGAATTCGAACCAACCATTTTCTGATAAGGTAAGATTTTCTCCTGTTACGTCAGAGAATATTTTATTATCTTCGGCAGCATGATCGTAATAATAAACATAAACATTTTCACCGATATATTCTCTTAGTGTATAATCAAGCTTTATTCTTACTGTTGCTGTTGCAGGTAAATCTCCGTTTTCAGCAAATTCTAAGAATAATGCTTTGCCTGAATATTCACTTTGTTCTAGGTTTTTATAGTTGTAATCATAGTAAACGTTTATTGAAACATCAATATCTTTTGTTTCATTGATGTCCTTACCATTGAATATCCATTCAATACCATTTGATTCTATATATATAGTTTTATTAGTTCCTTTTATAGCATCAAAGATTTCTTTTTTTACAGTTGAGTTACCAGTTGCATCGATGGCAATTTTTGCATCGTCTTTAGCTTCATTGATTTTTTCTAAAATATCACTTGCTATTGTGCTTGTTGTTACATCTGGTTCGAATTTTGATGTTAGGTTAAATCCTAAATCTATTGTTAATTCTTTATCTCTATATTTATGTTCATAATTACTATAAAGGACACCATTATTTGAGGCATCAGAAATAGCAACATCTGTTAGTTTGTACTCACCTAATTCAGCATATTGATTTATATTTAGTTCTCCACGATATATTCCATCTTCTTCTAAATATAAAGTAGCTTTTAGTTCTTTTTCATTATTTTTAAATGTAACATATGCTTCATTTGCTAAAGTTTTGTTATCTGTAGCTGTTAGTTCTATTTTAGCAAATGATGGTATAGGAAATTCGTTTTTATTAATTTTAACATCTACTAATACAGGTGCTTCTTCATCTGTATCAGTTGGCTTTTCTACTTCAAATTTTATTTCATGTAATGTTTCACATACTTGGCAATTACTTTGATAGTAGTCTAATGCTAAATCTACTTGGGCATTTTCTCTTAGATAGAAAGCCATATTACCTGATGTATCTTCTAATATAACGTAATCTACATATATAGTTCCAGAAGTTTTAAATAGTGATGGTTTGTAAACATCTTTATAAATGCTTCCTGTACTATCATTGAAAAATGTTGATGTAGTTACACCAGAAGAATATCCTATTAATATTCTCATATCATGTCTATCTTCTGATACTTTAAAATCTATTGTTACAGATTCATCATATTTTATTTTTTCTTTATCAATGTTTGTAGCAGCTAGGAATGGACTTTCTGTATCTTGAGCTCCTGCATCTACTGTGAACTTAACAGAAATATCAGTTTTTTCTGGTTCATAATTCATTGTCATACTATCTAACCAAGAATCAAATGTAGTTCCTTCATTTAGAGATACTCCAGCATATCCAGAACTGACATAATCATATTGTTCTTGATAATATTGCATTTGATCTGTTGTATAGAAATAACTTCTATTATCTTCTTTATCGAACATATCAATTTCACGTATATAGTATGTTCCTGATATATATACTTGAGGAATTATTACATATGGTTTTTCTTCATCGAATTTTACTTCTAATGATTGATACATTTCTTCTGTATTATTGTAATATGTTCCATTGTTTAGGGTTATTCTATTAACCCAGATATATACTGTTTCTATTCCTGATACATCGTCTTTCATATCAGTATTTAAATAAACCTTATCCCCTGGTTTGAGATCTGTTGTTTTATCGAAAGTTAACTTAGTAACAGTTGGAGCTTTTTTATCTGTAGTAACTGCAAATACTATTCCAATATTAACAAGTAAAATTGTCAAAATTAAACAAATCTTTGTAATTTTTTTCTTCACTTTTTCATCTTTACCTTTCTATTATAATTATATTATAACATATATAGGTTTTAAATCAATTCCTATTGTGAAGAGTTTTGATTTGGTTTACTTTGGTTTCCTTTAGTGTCTTTAGGAGGTGTTTTAGTTAGTTTTTTACCTTCTTGTTTTTCTTTTTTAGGCTTTTCGACGAAGCCTTCTTTTAGAATCATGGTTTCTTCGTTAGCTAGTCTTATTTCGCCGTTAACGAAAGCTAGTTGTTTGATGTTTACTTTAGCAATTTTTTTATCGAAGAAGATAAATTCGACATCTAGGAATCCTACTAAAGGTTTGAATTCATAACATGAGGTATCACTATCTGATAGAGATGGAATGTATATTATTTTATTTTCTCTATTTTTCGATTTGTGGGAGTGTCCTCTAAATATTAGGGATGTGTTGTTAGGAAGTTGGTTTTTATTGCTCTTTTTTAGGTCATGAACTAAGACGATAGTATCATCTTTTAGATTGATGATACTTTTTCCATAACCTAGAGAGACCATGTCGAAACGACGTTCTTCGATATAACGAGCAATGTCGAATCCATCTTCAAGAATACTTTTGAAATCGTGATTACCATATAGATTAAAGTAGATTATATCTGGATTATAAGGATGGACTCTAATAGCTTTTTTTACTTGGAATTCAACTGTTGGACTAGATAGTTTACGATGGGTATCGGGATAGACATTCTCTATCATGTCGCCACCATTGAATATTACGTGAATGTCATGAGACTTAGCATATTCAACTACTTGTTTTAGTAAGTCCGGACGATCAAATTCACTACCGATATGTGGGTCAGAGATGAAGATAGCTCTTAGAATACGGTCTTTGACGTTGATACGAATTGTATTGCCTTGCTTAAAGTCTAGAGTCTTATTTTGTCTAACAATTATTTTACCATCAGAACTATAGGATTTACTTGTATTGTAACCGGCATCTTTGATGGCTTTTAGAACTCGATTGAATTCTGTTACACCAAGACCTAGTCTTTCTTGTATTTCACTTAGTGATAAACCTTGTTCATATAATGCTAATACTTGTTTAATTTTTTCTTTCATGGTATCACCTACTTTTTTATTATAAAAAACGTATCTATAGAGATAGATACGCTAGGACATTTAAAAAATTTCTTTTGATAATTTAAGTTTTGATATGTTTCTTAGTAGTATTTTTTTCATATTATCATTCCTTGTATTTAATATACTATATTTTTGGTTCGTTGTGTTAAATTTATTGAATTTTTTACACATTATTTTCAATAGAAAAACTAGACTTTCGTCTAGTTATATTTTACTGGTGATCCGTATGGGATTCGGACCCATGTATGTAACCTTGAGAGGGTTATGTGTTAAACCACTTCACCAACGGACCAAAACAATGTCGTTTGACATTGTTAATTTTAACATAGTTATTTTTAATTTGCTATACTTTTATTTATTTTTTTCTAATATATTAATTTTCTACTTTAGTTATTATTCCGCCACCTAGTAGATAATCTTCTTGATATATTACTAAGGATTGTCCTTTAGTAGCTGATTTAACTGGTTCATCAAAGATTATTTTCATATTGTTGTTATCTATTACTTCGATAGTACATGATACTAAGTGAGATTTGTATCTTATTTTAGCTTGGGCTTTCTTAGGTAGTGAGTCTACATGGGCATTAGTGTCTGTTATATAGACTGTTTTAGAATATAAATCTTCTTCTGTACCAAGGATTACTTGATTAGTTTGTTTATCGATGTTTATAACATATAATGGATGTTTGTAACTGATACCTAGTCCTTTTCTTTGACCGATAGTATAGTAAATAATTCCTTTGTGTTTACCTATTACTTCACCTGTTTTTAAAACAAAGTCACCTTGATCAGGTAGTTTGTCTAAGTTTTCTTCTAAGAATTTAGCGTAGTTACCATTTTCAATGAAACAGATGTCTTGACTATCTTTTTTTTCTGATACTTCTACTAAGTTTTCTCTTGATGCTATAGAACGTATTTCATCTTTGCTTGTATATTTATTTAAAGGAAGTAAGATATGTGGTATTACTTCTTTATTTATTTGATATAGGAAGTAACTTTGGTCTTTAGGTGAATTTATTTTACAGATAAGGCCATCTTTGATATCTGCATAGTGACCTGTTGCAATGTATTCACAGTTAAGTTCTTGTGCTTTTTGCCATAGTAAACCAAATTTGAATTTTTTATTACAAACTATGCATGGATTTGGAGTTTGACCATTTAAGTAGTTATCAATAAAGTTGTTTATTACTTCGTTATTAAATTCTTTTTGATAATCTACAACATGATGTTCTATACCAAGTTTTTCACATACTTTTTTAGCATCTTCTATTTGAGTTGAACCTTCTTTTGAAGTAAATAAAGTCATAGTAACACCAATTACTTCATAACCTTGTTCTTTTAAAAGATAAGCTGCTACTGATGAATCTACTCCACCACTCATTCCGACTAATACTCTTGCCATATTATTTACCTTTTTTAGGAGATTCTAAGTTATAACCATATGTTGAAATATAACCTAAGTATAAAATGAATATTACACTAATAATTCCAGATATTGGAATGTCAATATTGATGCTTGTTTTAGTTATGATACTAAATACCATTGTGAATATGATATCTAGTACCATTATAGAACTATAAAGAATAGCAACAAATTTTAGGTTTTGTGGTGTGTTTTCAACGAATGGTGTTTGTTTTTCGATGATATCTTGAAGTATATTTTTTATTTTAGTACAAATCATTATCATTAAAATACTATCTATCAAACCTATTGCCATAACAAGTTCAATTATAAGAGTAGCATTTTTAGATGTAGTTTTTTCAATTAAAAGATTAGCTGTTTGTAAATCTGTTTCATCTAATGTAAGTGTATAAATGTCTTTACCTTCACTAGTTATTATAAGAAGACTTTCATTAGTTTCAACTTTCAATATTTCTTCATTCATTACTTTAACTATACCATCTTTGATATCAACGTTACGCATGGCGATTGCTATTACTACGGCACTGATTGCTATCATAGCTGTTGCTACAATCATTAACCACATTACAATTGTAGTTAAGACTTTAAAGAATTTACTTAGTTTTACTATTTGATTTTTTTCTTTCATATTCATCCCTCTTTGGTTTTATTATAATATTTTTATATTATTTAGTAAATAAAATAAGCTCTTATATTTTTAAGAGCTTATTATGATGTTTCTTTATATATAGTAATAATATAGTACTTAGGATTACTATTAAACTAATAACTATATAATTAATGAACATTCCTGTAGATGGGTTTGTTAATTCCTTTTTTTCAAATGTTACTGATACAACAATATCTTCTTTTACTTCGATAAAATTTCCTAACACTATTCCGTCTTGATCTTGTTCACTTAGTTCTAATCTTTCACCATTTATTATTATGGCACTAATTATATATCCATCTGAAGGTTTTATTACGATATTACCTTGTGTTGAATTATCACCGTAGTCAACATCTTCATCTCCAGAGATTGTACCACCAGTTCCATCTACTTGAGTAATAATATGGACTTTTATTTTTTCATACTCATAAATTATTTCTTGAGTTTCTTCAGTAATTATATATTCTTCTGTATCAGGTTTTATTATAGTATAACCTTCTAATTCTTCTGATGTACTATAATAGTACTCTCCTACTAAATCTGTTATTATTTTATCTTCTATTACTTCTATTTTTGTTCCTTTTAAATAATAATGAATAATAATATTTCCTGATATTTTAACATCTGTACTAGTTTGTGATTCGATATCACGAGAATTATTATCTAAGGAAATACTTCCTTTAACAGAGTTTATTAATACTCTATCTGTACCTTTAATTTCTGTATATACTAATTTGATATTCTTAGTAATTTCTTTTGTACCTAGATTATTATAAGTATTAATATTATTCCATGATTCTGTCCAAGTAATTGTTTTATTAGTTGCATTATATGTTCCACCATCTAAATTAGAAAGTGATTCATCAATAGCATATGGTAATGTGTCTATGATTGTTATTGTACCATTTCCGATGTAATCAGTTACTTTGGCATTGTATGTTATTGTATAATCTAGTACTTCTTCTTTCGAAGTTATTTCTGATGGACCCTTTTTCTCTATCGATGTTTCTAAGCTACTATCTTTCTTTTGATAATAATAGATTACTTCAATTTTATCTGTTGATACTTGACCGGTATAGTTATCAGTCTTTTTTAGTAATTCATAATTATTTGGAACACTTGAGGAAATACTGGTTGTGTATATATCACCATAGTAAACTGTTGTAGTTACTGAATTAGTTAATTCTTTGTTTGTGTTATATTCTAAATATTTAACTATTAAAGTAGATGTTTTTTTCTTGTAGTAATAAGTTATTGTTATATTACCAGACACTGTTCCAGTGGTATTACCATTTACTGATGAATACTCATAATTAGAATTTATATTATTAGATGGAGATGTTGAATAAGTATCTCCCCAATAGACTGTTGATATTTCGGTATCTGCTAAAGATGTCGAAGTTCCTTCAATGTAATGATTTACTGTTAAAGTAGATGTTTTTCTTGTATAGTAAAAAATAATTTCAATATCACCTGATATGGTGCCTGCTATAGTACTTTTCTCACCACTGAAAGAATAATTAGTTATATCTTTAGCTGATATTGAGTAACTATCTGTATAATTATATGTTAATACTTCTTCAGTAGATAAAGATTTATTAGTATCTTTTTCAAGATATTTAACTGTTATAGTAGCTTTTTTTAATTGATAATAATAATTAATACTAGTTGAAGAATAAGCAGTACCATTATAATTAGTAGGAATTGTTACTTCGTAATTCGTTAGTAGAGTTGAATCTGCTGTTGTAGTATAAGTTTCTCCATAATATAAACTAATAGTTGAAGATGGTGTCAATTTAGTTGATGTATCTTTTTGAAAATGATTTATTGTTAAAGTTAAATATTCTGGAGATGTTGCTTGATCAGTTGCACTCTTATTAGCTTTTAATTCACTATATTTTTCTTGTTCTTCTTCAGATAGTGTATCTAAATCAATTAGAGAATAATTGTTATTTATTTTGGAATTTATTATATATTGATGGTTTTTTATACTATTTTTAATATTTGAATTAATAGTTGCATCAAAAGATATAGTTATTTCATCTGTACAAGTTAATTTATGAATTTCTGGGATTACTAATAGGTTATTATCTGTATCATAAGTAATCTCTAATTCTGTACTACCATTTAAATATGCTTTAATGTTTTTAAGATTTGAAAAGGAACTATCTACTGTATTAGTAATATTGTTATTGTATGAATAGAAACAGTAACCATCTGATAAATTGTTTTTGATGGTTGATGTTACACTAACTTCTGATCCTTCCTTAAATTTAGAATCTGCTGTTATATTAGTTGATACAGTTATGTTAGAATCTGTGACTGTTTGAGCTAGACCTACTATTGAAACATTTATAATGTTAGTACCAGTCTTAATAAAGCGATATCCAGTAATACTTTTACCATTAAAGTAATCAGAGGATAAAGTTTCATCAAAGATATCTAATTCTCCACCTGGTTGACTATGATTTCTTTCAGTTCCAAATATATCATTAGCAAAGTCAATAGAAGTTCGACCTGTAAAATGATTATCATCTCTATCATATAATTGATATTCAGTTCCATCATTTAAAATAGCATAGGCTTCATCTTGAGATGTTTGAAGACTTGGATATTCGCCGTAGTTAGGAAAACCACTTATTCCTCCAGCTGTTATGACTCCAATTAATTGGAAATCATTTTGAAGTTCAAATTTTGAATCAAATTCAATAGTAGTTTCTGCGCCGTTAGATAGACTTTTATTAACATTTATAAATTTAATATAAGTGGTTGGTAGTGATGGTGATTCGTAAACTGCAGTTATAGCCCAAGCACATTGCGGAACTAATCCGGCATCTAAATAAGATACATAGTACCAACCTTTCCCACTATCTTGAATTACTTCAGTAATATCTAAGGTGTCTACCCAATTATTCTCTTGATAATCAACAATAGAATAAGTACCATTTGGTTTGATAATTAAGATTCGACCTGTATATCCAGTAAGACTGGTGTTTTGACTAGCTAACATAGAAAGGATTGCTTTGTGTAATGTTCCATCTAAATTAAGATAGCTTCCTGAGATGTTTGTTATTGAACTTAAACCTGTTTCCTCTAAGATTTTTGCTTCTACTTCAGACCAATCATAGCTGACTCTTGTTTCATCAGGTGGAGCTACTATCCATTTGAAACCAACAGACAAAGATGAACCACGATAAGCATTATTGCTCCCTGCTGTAGCAAAGGCATAGTTTCCTACGCCTTCAAATAAGATATTATCTACTATTGAATCTTTATAGTCCGAATTTTCTTTTAATTCTTCATAAGATTTGTTGTAAAAGATGTACAAAGGAATAAATGAAATACAAAGTACAAAAATAAATATAATAATGTATTTGTTTTTTTCTGACTTCATCATATTACTTCCTATTCTATGTAGATTATATCATAAAAAAAATCATTGTACGACAATGATTTTAATCTCTAGCTTTTCCAAATAATCTTAATAAATCAATAAATATATTTATGAAGTCTAAGAATAGTTGAAATGCACAGTATATTCCTTTGTTTTCACAATTAGCTAGATATGATTTATCCAGTGCTTTTTGAATATCAAATGCTGTGAAGAATGTAAATATTAGGACACTAACAATACATAGAACGATATTTAATGTATTATTTAATAAGAAAATGTTTATTATTTCTAAGATTATTAGTCCTATTAATGCCATTAAGACATATGTGCTCCATTTTGTTAAATCTATTTTAGTAAATTTTCCTAGTAATGCGAATACTCCAAAGATTAAAGCTGTTGCTAAGAATACAAATGTTAATGAAGCTGTTGTATATACAAGGAATATTCCTGTTAAACTTAATCCAGTTAATGCAGTATATAATAAATATAATAATTTTGCTGTTATTGGTTTTAGTTTATAAATCCTTAATACTAATACAAATGCTACCACTAATTCTAGTATGACATATATAAAATATCCATATCCTCCAAATGATCCAAATATTTTGAATGCAATGTCTTCATTGAATGTTGTTATCCAAGATACACTAAAGCATGCTAGTAAGCCAATGAATAACCAACTAAATGCACTTACTAATGTGTTATTTTTTTCCATTTTTGTTCCTCCTTTATTTTGATAGATAAGCTTTTTTTATTAAAGCTTTATTTTCTTCTAGAATATTATAATTATCTATTTCAGATATTTTAATTTTTCTTACTTCATAGTAATTATCTTCATTATTTTGTTCTAATTCTTCCCCACCTAGTTTTGGTGTTCCACTAATTATTGAACAATTAAATATATAACCGATATTTCTTTCATCTTCGACAACACCTAATTGTTCTTTTACTTCGATTTCTAGGTTAAATTCTTCTTGAATTTCTCTTTTGACACATTCTTCAATAGTTTCATTTTCTTCTTGGCCACCACCAGGAATTGCATAGTATTCTCTGGTTAGGCCATTTTCTATTTTACGACGAAACATTAATAAAACTTCGTCACCATCAATTATAATTGCTCGGCCATTAATTCGTTTCATTTGATGCTACTCCATATAAAGATGTTATTGTATGTAATGTGTCTATGTCCATTGAACCAATATAACCATGAACCATTTTTTTATTTTTTATTATAACATTCATTGGTGTAGATCCGATAAATGCACTAAATTTATCTACCTTACCATTAAAATTATATTCCATGTCTAGCTTTTTTAATAATGCCTGGAAATCTTCTGAATTATAATTTATATCATCTAATTCTAGATAATATGTATTATAGCCATATTTTGCTTGAGCTATTTGTAAAGATGGAACATATTTGATAGTTGCAGCGCATGTTGAAGTACTAATTACTAGGAGATGAGCATTGTCTTGTTCAAAAAGATTTAATGCTTCTTTAACTGTTATTACTTTAAACATAGAAGTATCTACTTTTTCAACGTCTTCATCTTTTGTTACAAATAGTGCAACACAAAGAACAACTATACTTGCTAATAATACCATGTAGATGGCAATATTATTCTTTAAATGTTTAATTATTTTTTCCATTATGATTACCTTCCCTTGATGATGTTAGATAAAGCTTTTATTGCAACAAATATTTCTTTATTAACATCAAAGTCTTGTTCTTGAGGCAATCCCTTTTTCTCTTTTTCTTGATTCCATACAACTAGTAGAACTGCAGCAGCTTTTAATCTTAAAGTTGATGCTACAGTATAAAGTGATGCTGTTTCCATTTCACTACATAGTGCACCGGCTTTTATCCAAGCTTGCCATTTATTTTCTAGTTCATATGATACTGGCATTCTTTCTGGACTATGTTGACCATAGAATGAATCTTTACAATGTACTACTCCTGTATGGTTTGTATATCCTAGTTCATCGGCTGCTTTTTTTAGAGCACATGTTAATTCAATATCAGCAACTGCTGGATATTCAATTGGAACATATTCTTTGCTAGTTCCTTCTTGACGAATTGCTGCTTGGGCAATTACGATGTCTCCTGCTGATACATCAAGTTGCATTCCACCACTAGTACCTACTCTTATTAAATTTTCTATTCCTATAAGAGATAATTCTTCAACGGCGATTGCAGTAGATGGTCCACCCATTCCAGTAGACATTACAAGGACTTTTTCTCCTTCTAACTCTCCTAGATAACTTGTATATTCTCTATTAACACAGATTTTTTCAGCATTGTCTAGACAAGCTGCTATTTTAGGAACACGTCCTGGGTCACCAGGTAGTATTGCATACTTAGCTCCTTTTATATCTTTTTTAGTTAAACCTATATGATACATTTTTTCTTTGTTTTCCATGTAACCATTCCTATCCTTTTTATATATTAGATTATATCAAATAATTAGGTAATAATAAAGAGAATGAAATTAATCATTCTCTTGGTCTGTTTCTATTCTTTTTACTTTACGATAGACTTCTTCTTCTAAATCTAAGTTATGATTTAACTTTTTTATAAAAAATGCTGTTTTTACATTGTTTATCTCTTCACCACGGAATAGAACCATATCATGGACAGCTATTTTTTCAGGAGATGAAATGTTTTCAGCAATAAATAAATATACATCATCTTGAGAAATTATTTCACCAACATAATTATCGAAAGTTCTTACTTTACCGATGTTGTAACTATTATATTCCATATGCATTCTCCTTTTTTATATTACCTTGATTTAGTTCTGTTTCTAGTTTTATCATGTATTCAGCTAATTCTTCTTTAGCACGTGGATCTAAATCGATTACATCTGAATGAATTAGACCATTTTCATCAATATAAATATACCAATCTTCGCTTACTATAGCATAAGTTAAACCATTTTTAAATTCTAAGGCAGAGATATATTCATAGTTCTCACCAGCAAGCATTCTTTTAATAGTATCTATTCTAGTTATTTTAGCACTGACCATTTGAATATCTGTCGATGAAATAATTTTTTCACGTGCTGGTAGGTATTTAGGTATATTTTTTTTATCAAAATTCAAAGGAACAAATTTGCTTGTTTTTGAAGTAGTTGCTAGAATTATAACGTTATTACTTACATCAGAATAAAAAGGAGTTAATCCTTCTTTTATATTGTTTTTATCTAACGTGATATTTTCATCACTCATACTGGATGTAGCATATGCTCTATGTATGACAACATTTTCAATCGGATATGAGCTATTTTTACTTAATTCTATTAAATGCTCTGCCGCTTTTTTGCAACCTTCGACAACATCTTTATCAGAATACTTTTCCTGATCGCAGCTATAACGTAATTCATTTAAGAAAACCGTATTACCATTTCTAAATCCAGATACTCGGGAGATGTAATTACCATTTTCAGGATTTTCAAACCTTATGTGAAAACCGTTTGGATTTTTTAAGCAGAAATAAAATAATGATTCGCCTACTCCACCAATTCGCATACAAGCTCCAGTTCTTTCTCCATGTGTTAGATTTGATGGATGTGTAAAATTGCCAACAATAACTCTAATTTTTTTGCTATTATCTAATGTAAAATCTTCATTAAATGTAGGAACCGTTACTACTTTTCTTTCGAAATTCTTTTTCGTTAATTCAACTGCTTCTATTAAACGAGCATTATTTGCTAATTTTATTGAAGCACTATTAGGTCCTGGATTTGCTTTTATTAATTTCGAATCTTCATCTCCTAGTACTTGCGCATAAATTGATGAAATACTAGAATACACTTCTGCATTAATTAAAATATTTATTAAATTTATAGTTATATTATCTGTTGATTTATTATTGCTAGCCAAGTTTCTTTTTTCTTTTTCATATATTTGAGCGTAATAACTTATAAATGAACCTATATTAGAAAAATCATCTGAAACATTTATATCTCGTGAATTAAGTATCATCTTTAAACTCTTAGGTAATAAATGAAGTTTTCTTTTTATCATTTGATTTTTCAAAGATTCATATACCTCATCATTACTTAGAACACATTGCTCTAAGACTTCAACTTTTAAAGATGTTATTATATCAAACAATTCTATGCCACTTTCTCCTGGCATATAATCTTTTTTTATTTTTCCTTCGGACTCTAAATAATTAGTAGCTGATTGGGAATAAGTAGTAAATAGATTATGACGTGGCTCTTCTTCAACTATTTCCCTAATTGCTTTCATTATATATTTAAAGTTTTTCTTAAGTTCATTTTCAGGATATTTACCAGATGCTTTAGCTTCATACCATGCGACACCATTAATATAAAAATTAAGAGTTTCATCAATTAAATCTTCAGATAATTTATAATTTTTCATTTTTCGTTTCATATAATTATTTAAAGATATGTGTTCTTTTTTTGCTGCACCATTACTATCAATAGTATGATCTACATAATATGAATGACTATTTTCGATATAATATTTTAACAATTCACTTTCTAAACTTCTAGGATTTAAATTATAAGGTAATTTTAATTCTTGAATCATATCATATGTTTCACGATATTCTTCACGTTTTTTTAGAATGTAATAATCTGTTATTTGATGTAATATATTAATATATTTTTCTCTTTTATCTCCATCACTATGTTTGATTTTTTCGATTACAAACAATACGAATAGTTTTGGATTTTTTTCGTCATATTCTTCTGGTAATGTGTATTCTTTTTTTAATCTATTAAAAAAGTTTTTATCTAAATATTTAGGAATTCTATTTAGATAGGTTTGAAGTTTTTCTTCATCATTATCTTGTAAAGAATGTAATATATTAGGAAATATTGCAATTTCATCTGCATGTTTTTTGGAAAATTCATATTGCTTTAAGGAATCATATGATGATTCTAAGTCTTGCATTGTAAATTCTAATTTTGGAAATAAGTTGATAAATCTTTCAAAAGATGTATCATCAAATTCAAATATTGCTTGAACGTTTTCATTTTCAATATATCTAATAATCGTTGGTCCAAATGTATCTTCAAATCTTAATAGTCTGTCTTTTCTAATATTATATTTTTTTTCAAAATAATCTATTAATAGTAAAAAATTTTCATGTGTATAAAAATATTTAAGTTCTTCATGGTGATTAACATGCGAAATTAATTGAGTTGCTGCATAATCATTATGTGCGATTATTTCTAAAAAAGTTTTATTTTTTGTAACAAGTGTTGAATAATTTTTTATCAGTTCATTGGTAAAAGATAAACTCTCATCAATAATTCTTTTTAAATATTCTTTATTTTCTTCTATTACTCGGTGTTGCATCTCTAAAAGATTATAATAATTAATTGAGAATAATATAGTAAGTATACAATCATATTTTTTATATTCAAATAAAACTTTTATTAATTGACTATATGAATTTTCAGTTTTAAACTGAGCAATATCTATTATTATGACATCATTATTTCTGTGAATTATTTCTGAAATTTTTTCTATATTTTTTTCATTATATTTATCAGAATAACTATGTTGTTCTTTTCTACATAGGTGAATTACTTCGATTTGATAATTATCAATAATAGCATTTAAAATATTAGGATGATTTACTAATTCATTTGATAAATATAATGATTTACCTATTTCGCTATATTGAGGAGCATTCTTCTTTAAGAGTTCAATTATTATTTGCTCTTTATCAGGTACTACGTCTAAAAGATTTTTCTCTATTATAGTATATAAAAATCCTTTTTCTATTAAAACATCTAATATTCGAATATTGTTTTTTACCTTATCTGGTGTTATCCACTCTGCTATGAGCGTATCTATATTATCTGTTTTTTTGATATATTCTATCAGTTGTTGTTCTCTTTGCTCAGCAGTTCCGTAAGCGTGATAAAAAGTATATGGTAAAAAATTTAGAATATTGTTATCTATTGCTAATGTGGCTAAGTCTTTTTTTATTAAATATAATTGGCTATCTATTCTTGAAAGATCAAGTTGAATAAAAGTTGGTTCGTCAAACTTTAGCACTTTGAGTTTTTTTAATAGTTCAGATGTTATTTCATAAGAAGACAATTTTGATTGATTTCCAGAATAACCATATCTATTTATATCTAATATTTCTATTAAACATTTGATAGATAATTTATCTAATATATTGTTTATAAATTCTGGATAGTATGCAAAGAATGTTGGACTTTCATATTGCTCGTATGGGAAGTCATCAATTATATTTTTTATTAAATCTAATGGAAAATTATATAATTGAGTGTTTATTTTTGCTATTTGGTCATATCTTTTGCTTTCATATAGTTCTCTTAACTTTTCTTGAGTAATGCTACTACTTTCTTTATTATTATTTAATTTATTATCTTGTTGTTCGTCTAATAATCGAAGTATTTGTTTTTTAGTTTCTTCTTGTAATTTTACTAAAGAAAATATATTGTTTACTACTTCTTCATCTAATTCTTCATCAGATTTAACCATGTATTTAGCATAATTTAGCCAGAATGCATCACAAATTTCTTGTGGAACACTTAATAAATATTCATCCGTAATCATTGAAAATATCTCGTTATTCCAATAATCGACGCCTTGTGCTAAAACCTCAATTACTAATTTAAAATATTCAGGATAGATTTCTAAAACGCAAAGATCTTCTTTATCAAATTTTAAATTTTTATTTTGTATTTTTTCTAAAAGTTCTTGACGGCGTTGTTCTATCATACATTCACCTTCTATAAGCTAAAACTTTCTGGTAATAACTCCTTAATGTTATAAGTATATAATTTTTGTTCTTTGTCATCATAAGTATAAATCATAAAATCAGCTTTAACATATTCACTCATAAATTGACGGCAATAACCACATGGTAATGTTTTAATAAAGTCTTTATCCTTAGCTTTCTTACCTACTACTACGATACAAGAAAAACGGTGATTATCTTCTGAAAGAGCTTTTGCAAAAGCTACACGTTCAGCACAAATAGATTGAATACCATCATTTTCAATATTAAATCCTTTATACACTTTTCCTTCAGCAGTTAAAAGAGCAGCACCTACTGTATAGCCAGAATGTCCACAACAAAAATTTCTTTCAGCTATTTCTTTTGCTTCTTCAATTAACTTTTCGATTAGTTTTTTATCCATGTTATATCACTTCCTATTATAAATTTTATCATAAAAAAAAGGAAAAGAATATATTTCTTCCTAATTAAGTTCATATTGGTAAGAAGCAACCATTTGATTCTTTAATTTTGGTAATACAATTGCATCTTTATTATTTAATAATTTTTCATAATACATAATTAAATCTTTTTCTTCATTATAATCAGGAAGGTCACTACTATTAAATATAGTACATAATTGAAAAGATTTTAAATCTTCATTAATATTAATAATTTCTTCCTCTTCTTTTTCTTCTAAATATGAAAATAAATCTAATTGAACAGATAATTGTTCAGAAGCAACTTTATTTTTTCTCTTATAATTACTATAAATATTCTTTTTAAATATTTCATTAATTGGCATATTATGTTTATTTAAAGCAACTACATATTCATTACCAAATAAGATATCCCAGAACAATCTTTTTTCTTCTTTTAATTGTTTTCTAACTTTTTGATAAGTTTTAAATACTAATAATGGAGAATAACTATCTTGATAAGTTTCAAAACTATCGATATAACCAATAAATTCTTTATATTCTCTTTGATCTAAAACAATAGCAGAAGCTAATTTTAAATCAGATATAAAACTTAAAGCTAAGTCAGATTCAAATGTTTTACTTAAATACTTGTTATTTCTATTTAAGAATAACTTTCTAATTCTATTTTCATTAGTATCATGCAAGTATTCTTCTAATAAAATGATAGCACTACTAGAATAATATATATCGTGAATTTCCTTAACTACTTTAATTACTTCTCTTAAGTCATATTGTGTTGCAAAACCAATAGATTTACTTAGTAATTCCAAGTATAGCGCTATATTTGTATTATCTTTATTTAAATAAGCAATATTATTAATTATAATATCTATATTTTCTTTAGAAATATTTAATTTATTTAAGAATTCATAGATACTTATTATAATTTGTTTACTATTACCTATTTGACTTCTATTATATGAAGTAGTATTAAATGACGTAAGAAATTCATTGATTTCTTTATAAGTCATCATATCAAAACCCCTCTTCTTGTAGGATATTTTAGATTATAAGGGGTATTTTTGTCAAATTTTGCCTAGTTTTTACGATTTAGATATGTCTTTTTATTAAACTAGTATCTTTTGCTTGAGCAATAGTAATTCCTTGTTTTGATAATAATTCTTCAATAGTTTGTTGACCATCGAAGACACTTTGAATACTAGATAAGATTTTTTGTTTATCTTTTGGTTTACGAGCTTTTTGATAGTTATCAAATAATTTAGTAGCTAGTAAAGTAGATTTTATATACATTGAGTCTTCTAATGCTTGAGTTGGTGTATAAGAACCAAATTTCTTTAATAATTGAGCATTTCTTAGACGTTGTAATACTTCATTACAGTAAGCAAATCTAGCTTGTTCACTTATTCTTAATAAATTACCTGTAGGATCTTGTTCTAAAATAGCTATTTTTTCTAAGAATATAGAGATTACTTCTTTTAGATGATAACTTTCAGTGTACCCTGGAATTGATTCTGTTTGAGAATGTGATATTTCATGAATATAAGTTGCTGTTGATAAGGCAGTTAAGTTATCTCCTAATTCAATATTAGAAAATGGTATTTGAATATTTTCTTTAAAATCAGGTTCAGGACGTAATATTAAAGGCTTTTTGATTTCTCCAACCATAGAGTGACCTGTTACTAAGGTAATTGGTAAAGTAAAAGGATTTACCATTTCCATTAATGAAGTATATTTTTGAGCAGATATAGCTCCAGTTTCAGAATACATAATATTTTCTTGATTTTCTTTAAGTTTATCAACACTTAGAAAAGGTATGTTATGTAAGGTAAAATACTTATCATAAAAAGCTTTAGCTCCAGTTTGGACTTCTTCTAAAGTGATAGTTGGTAAATTGAAAGTTTCCGGTAATTCAAGATTTTTAATAATACTTCTTACTTGATCATAAAAAGATAAATTTTCTGTTGGTTTTAATTCTTTTGTATAACCTAAAATATTTAATTTTAATGCTAATAATTGTTCTTCTGTCATATAAAAAGCCCCTCTTTCGTAATGGGTATTATACTTGATTAGGAAAGTGGGGTCAAATTTTTATATTTTTCTTAATGTAGGAGGTTTATCTTCTTTATCAGGATTTATTGACTTATTAATCATTGCTTCATAGTATGATAAATTTTCATAGACATCAAATACTAAGTATTCAAATTGATTAAATAACAAGAATCTGCCATCAAAGAAGTCTAAATCTCGTATTTCTTTTCTTTTTTTGATAAGAATTTGTTTTTTGATATTTAGTAATTCTTTTTTGATTTCTTGAGTATATGAAGAATCTAAATGAACAGATAGATATTCTATTAATAGGTCGATATCTTCTGTAGTTAGTTTACCTGGTGTATTAGATTTTAAGGAGTACTCTTCTCTACTTTGGATTACATCTGGTAAAGAGACATTATTTAATACTATTTGGATATTGTCTTCTACTTTATAAATATTTATGTTATATAGTTCTATTTCTGTTTGGTCGCCTGGTATGACGTTACGACCACGTATTAGAATATTAGGTGTTGGTGTTTTTAGGGAGTTTACTAATAATTCTGAAGTATCACGGATACGACCTAAAGTAAGAATTCTTGGTCTGTCTATACATGCTGATGATTCAATATAGCCGTAGTAGTAATTGCTACTTACAACATTTTCGATAGTACGATATGAATAGACATATAAATTGTCTGGCATTTCTATTTCCTTTGATACTTTTTTATTACATGTTAGGTCTTCGATGAATTTATATCTTTCTTGAGTATTAAGTCCTTTTAAGTAAAGTTGTTCTTTTTCAAAAGAACCATTTATGAAGTCAGTATCATCTTTAGTAGTTTTAGTTATTCTTCTAGTTTTCATTTCTTTTTCATCGATTTCATCTATTACTAGAAGTTCATCATCACTAGTATTAAAAAAAGCTAATTTACGAAATGGATTCTTCTCCATATCATAGAAATTTATTATAGAATAAGTATTAAAGTCTTTGATATATTTATAATATTCTGAATCTATTTCAATAATATGTTTAATG
>CAVAGO010000011.1:35136-37129 GCA_963588075.1 bacterium
CTGTAAAAGTAACTCTATTATTAGAAAAATCTACTTTAAGAGATTGATTAAGTAACATTGATAAATCTATATTAAGAATCTTTTTGATACGTTTTATTAATTCGTTTGTACCATATTCATTATTTATTGCATAGAGGATTGGTATTAAGTTTATTCTTATCATGTAATCACATCCAATGTAAGGAATAATATATCATATTAAGATGGGTTTGTGTGATATAATTTTTATGGAGGTATAGTTATGAATGAATTAAAGATTAAAGGAATATATAAACATTTTAAGGGAGATTATTATTTAGTAGAAGATACTGCTTTATCTAGTGATGATGGAGTTACTGTTTTTGTAATATATAGAAAACTTTATGGAGATGGTGGTTTATATATTAGAGAGTTAAGTGATTTTTTAGGAGATGTTAATAAAGAAAAATATCCTAATGTAGAACAAACTAAGAAGTTTGAATTACAAGAAGTAGCTAGTGTAAGAGAACAATTTAAATAAAAGATGAGTGAATCATCTTTTTTTAGTGTTTTGTAAGTAACATTTTTGCTGCTTCGCGAGCAAAGGTGATGTCTTGAGTAGTTAGTGTTTCTAAGTATTCATAAGGATTTATGTTGTCATCTTTAGTAAATAGTTTTTCTAATAAATATAGTAAGTCTTGGTTAATACCTAGGTCATTAAGAAGTGTTAGATAGTTGAAGAAATTATCTAAAGAGAAATATTTATATAAGTCGTTTGTTAAGTAGTTTAAGATTATGACTATGTAACAATAGATGTCTGAGTTAGAATCTGGGATTATGTAACCTGGTCCATTACCTATTATTTGGTTTTGTCTGTACTTATCTGGTTGATACTTGATTAGGGAGAATGGTGTTAGGTACTTAGCAGTATAGGAGAATTCTGTACCAATACGGCAACTATCTAAGTCTACTACGCCTAGTTCTTTAGTAAAGGGATTAACTAAGATGTTTGATTCGTGTAGATCGCCGATATATATTTCTTTTAAGAAAGTTGTTCTTCTTACTTTACTTAGTTTTTCTAGGATTTCACCTACTCTTTGTAAATAAAATAGATGGTCTTGGAAAGGAATAGATGGATTACTTAGAATACTAGCAAGGGTATCGCCATTAAAATATGGTGTTGTAAATGCTGGTTTTCTGCGACCAACAGCAATTAGATTATCAGGAATACAAAATTCTTCTGGTAAATAAGATTTATAAGAATCAAGTGTATCTAAAGTTCGAAGTTTTTCACGATGGAAATCTTTATCATAAGTAAACATAGTTTTTACTATTTTTCTTTCACCATAGTAATTCATTTCAAATAAATCTGCTTCAGTATGAATAATATATTCTGATACTAAGAATGGTTTTAATCTATTATATTCTCTACGTGATAGTTTAATTATATTCATATATAGTAACCCCTTTATTGCAGATGTTATTATAAAGTAAGTTATTTTTTGTGGCAAGATAAAAGATCTAAATGTTTAGATCTTTTAAGTAATTTTTATAATTAATAGATTCTTGATTATTATGGTCGATACTTAGAACATAGTTTATTTTTCCTTTTAATGAATTAAGATACTTAGTTGGAGTATTTGGATAGTTTATTTTAGTTAGATGTTCTTTTAGACCATATTTTTTTATGTAATAGATAGATTGTCTTATTTGGTTACGATACTTAGATGATGCTTGGATTTTGTTATTTACTACAATACCAGTGACATTTTGTTGTTGAGAATTAGATATGACATGAATTTTCTGATTATTTATTTTTAGATTTAATTTATATAGCATTTTTCGAACTTTTTGAATTACTTCGGAAGGATTAAAATCACCTGAGAAAGTCATATCATCTGAATATCTAGTGTAATTTATATTATGTTCTTCACACCATTTACCTAATTCTTCGTCGAAATCTTTCATTACTAAATTAGAAATGTAACTTGAAGTTGGGGCTCCTTGTGGAAGACGTGATTCATAAGTACAAAGA
>CAVAGO010000012.1:0-36663 GCA_963588075.1 bacterium
AATATTAAACAAACAAATGAGATTTCGTATTCTATCATTTGATTCACCTCTTATTATAATATTAATAAATTTAATACTTTTTTTCAATAAAAAATAAAATTACTTTGATAGTAATTTTATCTTCTTTTGGTTAATTTTTTTACTTCTTGTTCTTGTGTAGTTTTAATCCAATATCTTCTCATACTTTTTGCGACATCTTTGTTGTCTAAGTCTAATTCTTTTAAAACATATTCACGATGATTTAATCTTGTTCCTCTTAGTACATTCATATTTAATCTTAAATTACTTAATGTTCTTACTACATCTTCGTATTCCTTTTCTTCTGTTGTTTTTTTAACTAAATACTCGGCATCAAATACATCGTGTGTCCATTTTAATTTTGAAAAAGCATCTTGAACACGTTCACTTCTTAAATCTTCTTCTATTTTTGAGCCTTCTGTTCTTACAATAGGATCAGTGTGTCTTAACATCATATGGAACATTGCTGTTGCCATTTTATCTCTTATAACAGAAGTGAGTGCTTTTACATAGTTTTTCTCTTGTTCTTCTGGAGGACAAGTTGGAATTTGAACTTCTACTTTTGATACATCGATAGGATTACTTACATCTATATAAGATGTTTTATTTTTATCGTCTCTTAATAATGTTATTACAACTATTTTTCTTCCTGTTTTTAAAGATAGATTTACTGGACCATCGAATAAATTATTAATTATTTTATTTGGACTGTAATTATGAGAACCTTCTGGAAAAATTAAAATGCTATTTGTTTTTAGTACTCTTTCCATTTTAGGCATTAAATCTTTTCTTTCTTTTTTATCTAGAATATCGAATGGTATCATACCATTTAACCATGTCAAATACATTTCTGGATTATATTTTAATGATTCGATTGAACCTAATATTAAATATGCATTTCTATCTATGATATTAAGTACTGTTTCAATATCTTCTGGACAAGTATGATTACAAACGAAAATATAAGGTTCATTAGCGTTTAATTCTGGATATCTTTCAAGAATAATATTATTTTTATTTGGATTAATGTCATAACTAGATGATGGGATTCTTGATGTTGGTAAATTTTCGAAGTATTCATCATCAGAGATTGCTGGATTGCTATTTATTCTTGTTATGTTTGCACCAGTAAATATATTACATAGTTTTTTAAAAGGTTTATCTAATTTTCTTCTTAAATATAATCCTGTGTCTGTTGTAAAATGATGAACATCTTTTTTATTTAAATTTCTTATGAATACGTTTTGCATATTTATCCCCCATTTATAGTAATTTTATACCCTTTAATTGCTTTTATTCTAGCATTACTAGTATTTACTGTCAAATTTTGCCATATAAAAAGATCAGTATTAATACTGACCTTTAACGTTAGCAATTGTCTTTTCAACTACTTCTTTTATCTTCTTTTCGTTGAATGGTTTATTTAACATATCGACAATGTTATATTCAAATGCCTTAGATATTGCTTCTTTTGATGAATCTCCACTAATTATAGTAACTGGCATTTTATCTAGTAGATTTGCTTGAGTCATATAGTCTAAAACAGCAAAACCATCTACTTTTGGCATGTTTAAATCAAGAAGTACTGCTTTAATTCTATTGTCTTCTTCATGTTCTCTTATTATACTTAAAGCTTCTTTACCATCTTTAGCGAAAGCTAATTCGTAATCAGGGTCAAATATCTTTTTAACGAAGATTCTAATAACTTCAGAATCATCTGCTACTAGAATAATATCTTCACAAAGAGCATCTTCTGGTTGAATAGATTGAACATCTTCATTGTTGTATATTGCTGCTGTTGTTTCTTCATCTGTTAGATAATCACTAACTATTGCTTGAACTTTGTTTACTTCTTCCATTAATTCATCATAATGAGCTTTAACATATGCAATATCATTTGCTTTACTTTTTATCTCATGATCATAAGCTAAGCTAGCTAGTTTCATAAAACCAAAAGATTTGCAGTCACTTTTTAATGAGTGAACATAAATAGCATAATTTTGCATATCGCCATCTTTGTAATGTGTTTCTAATTGTTGGATTTTTCCATCAATGCTTTTTCTAAATTCTTTTATTAATTCGTTATAAGTTTCGATGTCACCAAATACTTCTAAGCATTTATTAACATCAACACTATTTTCTTTTAAGAAATTGATATCTTTCATATAATCACCATATCCTAATAAAGTTTTATCACAATATTTTTATTTATTCAATAATGTATCAAATAATTCTTCTAAATATTCTTTGTTTATTGGTTTTGATAGGTATCCATCAAATCCGTGTTTATTGATTTTATCTTCTACTTCGTCTCTTGATGATGCAGTCATCATGACTACTGGAGTATTGAAATCTTCTAGTGTTTTTAAATTATCTAAAGTTTCGCAACCATCTAATTCTGGCATCATATCATCTAATAGTATTAAATCATATTTGTTTTCGATGACTTTTTCTATACATTCAGAACCGCTTGTTACTGAAGTAATATCTAAATCATATTTTTTTAATGTAGTTAATGCTACTTTAATGTTTAATTCGTTATCATCGACTAATAAGATTTTTTTGTTACTATAATTTGAAGTATTTACTTGTTTTAAGACAATTGTTTTATCCAAATCTATTTGATTTTCTAAAATTGAGTTTGTTGCTCGTGAAGTAGATGTATTCATATTTGTGGTATTTGTTTTATGAATATGTTCTTTGATAACTCGTTCTAGTTCTTTCTTTTCGATTGGTTTTGATAGATAATCGTCGAATCCAGCTGCTAAGTACTCTTCTCTCATGCCTGTTATAGCGTTTGCTGTTAAGACGATAACTGGTATTTTGAAATTTGGGTCTGATTTTAGTTTTTTTACTGCTTCTTTACCAGTCATTTTTGGCATCATGTCATCCATGAATATTACATCATAAGTCTCGCCATTATTAAGTTTGGCAATACAAGCAATAGCACTAGTACATGAATCAATGTTGAAGTTATATTTTTTTAGTAACGTAGCTGCTACTTTGATATTTAATTCGTTATCATCAACTAATAGAATTCTCGCTCCATTAGCATCAACTACTTTGCTTTCAGATTTAGCAGGTAACTTGGTAGCTGGTTTTTCTACGGCGACAATTCTTTGATCTATTGACACAGTAAATTTTGAACCTTTACCATATACTGACTGAACAATGATTTTTCCATTCATTAGATCAACTAATTTTTTAGTTATTGCTAATCCTAAACCTGTTCCTTCGATTGTGATTTGTTTTTCAACGTTAAGTCTTTCAAATTTTGTAAATAATTTGTTTAAGCTTTCTTCTTTCATTCCTATTCCAGTATCTTCAACTGATATTATAAGACGACAAATATTGTCTTTTATAACAGTAGATACTGTGAAATGAATTGAACCTTCTTTAGTGTATTTAACAGCGTTAGTAAGTATGTTTAAGATAATTTGTTTTAATCTTGTGTTGTCACCGTATAAGATGCTAGGTAATGATTTGTCTATATCTACATGGAAAGCTAAGTCGCGAGTTCCGATTCTTGCTTTTGTTAAAGATACAAGTTCATCGAACATACTATGAACATCATATTCTTTATTAATTATTTCTAGTTTATTAGCTTCTATTTTAGATATATCTAGTATACCATTAACTATTTCTAATAGATTGTTTGAAGCTGTTATTATGTCATCTACTTTATTTCTAGATTCTTCTGATAAATTGTCTTCTTTTAGTGATTCAGAGAAACCGACTATTGCGTTAAGTGGTGTTCTGATTTCGTGAGACATGTTTGATAAGAAGTCAGATTTGGCATTGTTGGCTTTTTCTGCTGCTTCTTTAGCTATTGATACTTCTTCTAACATTTTGACGTCAGGGTTTTCGATTGTAAAGTTCATTAAAAATGTAACAAAAGCTATTACTGGTGTTGTAAGGAACAAACTTGGTATATTCATTTGTACTACTATTGAAATTGCCCCTAATGCCAATAAAACGAAGAACGGTATTGCCTTTTGTTTTTTTATTTTTTTTAGACTTATTATTGTGCTTAATACATCTATTATTAGTGAAATCGCTACATAACAGTACAAAATAGTGGTTGCGATTCCTGTTGGATAAATTGTTATATTATTTGATACATAATTAAAAGGAAGTATTAGCATCATCATGGTAATGAAAATTTGAATTATATTAAAAACTCTATTTATTTTATTTTCTTCTTTAATCTCATTTGTTGTAATTATTGTATATTTAGTGAAGAATGTTGTCCATAGTACATAATAAACAAAAACTAACCTGCTTATTAATATGTATATAAAATTAGCTGTTTCGATTTTTAGAAATACTATTCCGCTTATTATTTCCAATATAGTTCCGATTAAACTTATTATTAAACCAAATGAGTATATTTTGTTTTCTAATGTATTTATTCTTTGTTTTGAAAAATAGATAATTGTTAATAACAACATAAAAATAAAACAATATGTTACTAGTACTAAATTTATCATTATACCACCCTATTCTTGTTTGATTATACCATAAAAAAAAAGAAAGTTCTATATCAGCTTTGCTACTTAACTTTCTTTAATTTTTTTTGTTCTTCTTGAACTATTTTGTTATCTTCTTCTGCCATTTTTATATAATCAATTTTTCCACTTCCTGTGTATTTGAATACTCCAGAAAAGTCATAATAATGTGGCAGTGCTTCTATTCCAACTTTTTCTGTTATAATTCTTTCGATTTCTTCAATTATTTCTGATGTATTTTTTGTATTGTCTTCTTCTAGTCTAATATGTACTTTAGGTACTGTTCTTAATACAGGATCGTTTACACCAGTAACAACGCATTTGTTTACTCCTTTTATTTGTGAGATAAGTGCTTCTAGTTCTGGAGGATATATTTTGTTCACTCCACATACGAAAATCCTTTTTGAGCGACCTGTTATTATTAATTCTCCTTTGTCGTTTATAGTTCCTAAATCACCTGTTCTAAGCCATCTTCTTCCGTATTTATCTGTTATAAAAGCTTTTTTTGTTTCCTCATCATTTTGATAGTAACCATTCATCAGAGATGGACCATTTAAACATATTTCTCCCATTTCATTATAGTCTTTTTCTTCTAAGCTTTCTGGATCTAATATACACATTTCATTGAATCTTAATGGATATCCTACTGGTCCAGGCGTGTTTTTACCTGCATAATTTAAGCTGAATACTCCACAGCATTCTGAAGTACCATATCCATCAAATATTCCTACTTTACTTCCATATCTTCCTAATGCGTCATTGATTTTAGAAGCAGTTTCTGGATATAATTTTTCTCCTCCTGATACAGGAAATTTCAAACAACTTAGGTCTCCAGCTTTTAAATCTTTACTTCTTGCTAATGCTTCCCAATGGATTGGACCTCCAAACACTATTGATGGTTGTAATTCTTTTATTTTGGAAGCAAATGCTTTAGGGTCTGAAATCGGATCTAACACTGTTTCTAAACCATAACTTAACGATAAATGAAGTGATGTTAGCCCATAAGCTATAAAAGGTGGTAATATATCTAAAAATCTTTCTCCTCTTTCAACATCATCTATTAAATATCTGTGTTCGTGTACTGTCATGTTAATTGCGTCATTAGATAGTAGTACTCCTTTGTGTACTCCTGTTGTTCCACCTGTAAAGATGATTGTTGCTGGCTTGCCCTCAAAATTTTTACTTTCTTCTTTTTCTAATTTTGCATCTTTAAGACCTAGAAATTTATTCCAATTCATATAGTTTCTTGGTATTGCATTACCATTTTTTATATCAATAACATTCATTAAACCTCTTATTATAGGATTTTTTGCTGAATTAACTGCAGAAAGCATAACTATATTTCTAATTTCTTTTATGTCTTTAGCTTTTTTTAGTTCTTTGCATGCGTTTGTAATGCTAACAATTGTGGTTGGGTGGCATAAATTTATATCGCGATTTAATCCGTATGCATTTAGTCTTGGATCAACCATCAGAGCAACTGCGCCTAAATAATTCAATGCATAAAAACAATAGGCAGATTCTGGTATATTAGCCATTATTAATGGTATAACATCGCCTTCTTTTACTCCTAAAGCTTTGAATTTTTTGGCAACTTTGGCAACGTTTTCGAAAAATTCTTCGTAAGTAATTGTTGTACCCATAAAATTAAATGCTATATTATTCATACTTTCTATATTTTTTGAGTATATATAATCATACATTGTTCCTACCGGTTTTTGTTCAATAACTTTTGAATCATCATAATTTTGTAGCCATCTTTTCTCTATAGATGGTTTTGTTTGTGGAATTTGTTCCATATCATCAACACCCCTGTCAACTAATTTAAGTTTACACTATTTTGGATAGTTAGGCAAATTTTGGTACCTAAATACTACTATTTAATTATAGCATTTTTATTGTAGATTAATATAGTTATTTGTTTTATAAAAAAAGAAAATAAGTTTATACCTATTTCCCTATTTTTGATATTTGTTCACTTAATCTTTTAGCTAGTGCTTCTTGTGGTTGTTTTCCTTCTTTAATATCATCTTCTATTGCACTCAATTCTTCGTAGAATTCAACATCTTTTTCGTATTGATCTATTCTTTGTTTTGTTCTGTTAACGTACATTATATCCATTATTGCAACTGTTGCTGCTAATGCAGCTGAAATAGCTGATGATGCTTGGATACTTAAATTGTCTTGAGTACATGCAACATAGAAGTTGGTTAATGCTGCGATAGAAAAGCCAGTACCAGCACCAATGTTCATTGCTTTACTTATTTTATAATTTTCTAAACAATGTTTTGTTAAAGAAAGATTTCTTTTTACGTATGAGTCAGTTGTTTTTCTTTCTATCATTGATTTAAATTCATTTAATTCGTTTGTATTATTTTTTATTTGATGTAAGTAACCGATTGAATAACTTACCATAGCAATAGTACTTCCTAAACATGTAAGTGATACTGTACCATCTCCGAAGATAAGATTACCTGCTATCAGTAATGCGCTAAGTGATGCAGTTGTTCCTGCTACTACTGCAAATGATTTATATTTTTTATCTTGCTCTTCAAGCATTTTTATTCTAATTTCATCGATATTTGGATTTTTAAATTCTTCTTTTTCTTCTATATTAATTGGTTCCATAAGTCCTCCTATGTGTTGCTTTATATTACCATTATTTTTAAATCTTTACAAATAAAAAGAAAATTTATCTTGAGAATCTTAAAGATGATTCTTCAACTTCTAAATTTTCTCCGTAGTTTAAGTCTGTATAATAGTTATCTTCAACTTGAATTGCTTCATATGGTTTTGTTACGTATGCAACAACTTTTTCTTCTTGAAATTCTTTATGAAAATAAGCACTAGATAGTCCGATTAATGCTATTGATAATCCTACTACAGCGGCTTTTGTATTTCTTAGACTTGAACTGTTTCTTAAATTATTCATGTTATCCCCTTTTTATTCTTTTATTTATTTTGTTAATCTGTTTGTACGAACTTTATGTCCGTTGTAATCTAATTCGTTGTAGATTGGTGTATTTGAATCGTGTTCATATATTGTATTAACTAATTCACCTTGGTCGTTGTAATAAAATAAATCTGTTACACCACAATAATCAAAACTTACTACTGTTCTATCATATGTTCCTTCTACTGGATTTATTCTTTGGTAACCATATAATTGACCATTTTCATCTTTGGCAAGTGTGCTACCGTTTGGTAGTGAATATATTATTTTTTCGTTACCTTGTTCATCTACTTGGACTGTTTCATGAACATTTACTTCTCTGTATCCATATAAAGTATCGTCTGCTCCTTCAACAAATTCGAAAGAACTAGGAATATCATAATATGTCATACCTTTATAATTTACAGCGATATTTTCAACATTTCTTTCATCTTGTAAATCTTCAGCAATATGTCTTAACGCTGTATCTTGACCAAATATTTTTTCTTCCATAATTGCAACTAGACATGGTCCTGTTGTACTTTTATGTGTTTTACAATCAACAAAAGCTGATCCTGCTAGTACTACACCTGTTAATGCAATAATACTTATAGCTTTTTTTATTATTTCTGCACCTGTATTATTATTTTCAATTTCCATATAAGTTAATCCCCCTAAAAATGTATTCTCTTTGTTGCAGTATTCACATTATATGAGATTTTGCTTTAGTAGTCAAATTTTCCTTTTATTATCTAAGAAATTTAGAATTAATGATATTATGATTTCTTGTTCTTTAGGATTTGATTCTATTACTAATGGTGTTAAAGCTTCTAAGGTGTTGTTATCTATTATTCGTTCGTTATTTTGATATTATTACTTGAAGAATGCCTTACTTGTTACAAAAATAAAAAAGGATTTTACTCCTTTTCAATTATTTTGATTGCTACTTTGATACCATCGACTGCTGCTGATGTAATACCTCCTGCATAACCAGCTCCTTCACCACATGGATAGATGCCTTCGATATTAGACATTAATTCTTCATTACGAGGTAATGTTACGGGAGATGAGGATCTAGTTTCTACTCCGGTAAGGATTGCATCTGGGGTAGCAAATCCTTTTATTTTAGTATCAAAATATAGAATACCTTCTTTTAAAGTTTGAGATACAAAGTTAGGTAGTATCTCCCTTAGGTTACATAGAGTGTAACCTGGTTTATAAGATGGAGTTATACTACCGATATGGGTAGATGGCCTATTATTTATAAAGTCTTCGACACGTTGAACTGGAGCATTGTAGTTGCTTCCTCCTAGTAGGAATGCTTTATGTTCTAGATCTTCTTGGAATTTGATACCAGCTAGTGGGTTGTCTCCTTCGAAGTCAGTTGTTTGAATATTTACTAGTAATGCGCTATTAGCGTTTTCTTTGTCTCTTTTGAATGTAGACATACCATTTGTAACTATTGATTCTTGTTCACTTGATGATGCGATTACTTCTCCTCCTGGACACATACAGAATGTATAGCAGCTACGAGATTCTCCATGGTAAGCTAGTTTGTACTCGGCACTTGGTAAGTTTAATTTAGTTATATTACCGTATTGGGATTCGTTTATCATAGATTGTTTATGTTCGATACGGACTCCTACAGAGAAGTTTTTTCTTATCATATCTAGATTGTTATCTTTTAACATATATAGTGTATCTCTGGAACTATGTCCTATTGCTAATACTAGGGTGTCTGTTATGAATTCTTTATCTTCACATATTACTTTTATTTCTTGGTTTGTTTTTTCGATGTTAGTAAATTTAGTATTGAAGTAGTAAGTTCCGCCGTTACTAGTTATATGATCTCTGATGTTTTTTAGAATATTTACTAGGTTGTCTGTTCCGATATGAGGATGACTTAGGTATGTAATTTCTTTTGGAGCACCGAATTTATAGAAGTAATCTAGGACTAGTTTGATGTATGGAGAAGATATTCCAGTAGTTAGTTTACCGTCACTGAAGGTTCCTGCTCCTCCTTCTCCGAATTGAACGTTACATTTAGTATTTATTTTAGCTTTTGTTTTGTATTCTTCAACTATACCTATTCTATCTTCAACGCATGAACCTTGTTCTATAATAATTGGTTTATAGCCGTTATCAATTAATGTTAAAGCGCAGAATAGTCCGGCTGGACCAGCTCCTATTATTATTGGTTTGTACTTAGAATTGCGATTGCATCTTATTGTAGGTAGTTGTTTTTCTTCTACTTTTTTGATGTTTGGATATTTAGTTTCGTTTGATACTTTGATATTTACTGCATAGTTATAGTGAACATTTGCTTTGTCTCTAGCATCGATAGATTTCTTGATAATAGAGAATTCTATAATATCTTGTTTATCTATTTTATATTTTTTAATTATCTTTGATAGAAGTTCTTCTTCGGATAAATCTTCATATATTTTTATATTGTCTATTCTTAACATAGTTATCACCACAAAATTATTTTATCATATTTTACATTTATTTATTAATTTAAGTATGATATACTTAATATGGAATTGATACTTGAATCGGTATCTATTCTGTTTTGTTTTGGTCTAAGCCTTTGGCTTAAACCTTTTTTTATGCTATTTAAACAATAGTATAATTATTATAGCTATTAGTAGAAAGATTACTAAGAAGCAATTTTTTACTAGTTTAGTCATAATATCACCTGCAATTCATTAGAACCTCCCCAAAGGTTATTATGAATCTTAGAATAGATACCTTTTTCACGTATCGAAGATAAAATAGCATAGAATGTTTGATTTGTAAAATGTGGTATTTTCTTGTTTTATTTAGTTATTCTTGGTAAGAAAGATATTTTTGATAGAGGAAAATTATCGTTTGTAAGAGCATATTCTATTTATTGAGTGATATTTATTATAGAAAAATTTTTTTGATTTTTTACATATTAAAAGAAGAAGTTTACGCTTCTTCTTTGTTTTCAACTGTTGTACCAATTTTTTTGCCTTCGACAACTTTCATTAAGTTGCCATGTTCATTTATATCAAATACTATTATAGGAATGTTGTTGTCCATACATAGTGATGTTGCTGTTGTATCCATAACATTTAATTTTTTATTTAAGACTTCTAAGTATGATATTTCATCTATTTTAATGGCGTCTTGATGTTTTTTTGGATCTTTGTCGTAAATACCATCTACGTTGGTTGCTTTTAGTAGAGCATCTGCTCCTATTTCAGCGGCTCTTAAGGCAGCGGCTGTATCTGTTGAGAAGAATGGTGAACCTGTACCACAACCGAAGACTACTACTCTTTTGTTGCTTAGATGTTTTAGAGCGCGATCTTTTATAAAGTATTCTGCTATTTGGCGCATTTCAACTCCTGTTTGAACTCTAACATCTTGACCTAGTTGTTTGAAAGCATCACCTATTGCTAGGGCATTCATTGTTGTACCTAACATACCGATATAGTCGGATGTGCATCTGTCCATTTGTTGGTTACTACGACCACGCCAGAAGTTTCCGCCACCTACTACGATTGCTACTTCAATGCCTTTTTTGGCCACTTCAGTTATCTCACGACATGTTTCAAGAACTTTTTCAAAGTCAATTCCAGTTCCTTTAGAACCAGCAAGTGATTCACCACTAAGTTTTAATAATATTCTTTTATATTTCATAAATCCTCCTATAAAAAAAGACTTATTACCCTAATAAGTAATAAGTCTAGATAAAAGAGATAGATATATTAGAAAGTTTTTTCTTCATATCTATCCCTCCTTGTATTAATAATACTATATTATTTTTATTTATTCAATTATTTAGTGAATGATTGTTCTAATACTTTGTTAAGTTGAGCTTCTCTTCTTATAGCTTGATTTACTTGAACTCTGTCATATCCTAAATCACTAAGCATTTGTTTTTCAGCTTTAGTTAATTCTCTACTAACTTCTGGATTTTCACAGATAAATTCATATCCGTATCCATATTCAAGTCCTTCATAAGCTTGAATGCCTTCTTCAATTCTTTCTTGCTTAGTATCGTCTGGGAATGATAACCATACTGATTCGTTAGTATATTTATCTACACCATTGTAGGCAAATGTATTTTCATATTCTGATGAAGTACCTGCTATGTTATTTAATGCTATTTTAGCATGATTATCTAAGTTACTAATCATAGTTGCCATATCAGCTGCAGCTACACCAGTTAATTCGATTAATTGTGTTTGACCACTTACTTCAACAACTACATATAAACTACCATTGTTTACGATTGTACGTGGTGCTAAGGTCATTTCTTGACCTTCTTCAGCAATTATAGTATTTACTTTTTCAGCAAGTGTAGTTTCGATATTGTTAGCTACTGTACCACAAGCGAATGTGATATAAGCATCGATTGCAGGTTTGTCTTCTAAGTGAGCACTGCAAAATTCTGTTGTTTTATCTTCTTTACCATATTTAGCGATTAGGTATTCTTCATAGATTTTTTCAATATCTAAGCTAAGTACTTCTTCTTTGGTAGTGTTTGTGTATTCTACTGCATCGAAATAGTAACCATTTAAGATATCTGATAGTTCGATAGCTTTTCTTATGTCTGTCATAGAAACAGTTGGTCTACCATATTTATTATATCCATAGAATTCAAGTAGGATGTCTTGTGCGTCATCTACTTTTATTCTTGTTCTATCTTCATTTAATTGAGCGTCTCCTATTATATTTTCTGCTGGTACTGCGGCATGTGCCATTGTTGTTCCAGCAACCATTAATGATACTACTAAAGTGATACCTACTGCGACTTTTTTGGCACCAGTTTTGTAGTCTGTTTGAGCTAATTTTTCTTTAAACTCTTTTATAGTCATAAAAACCCTTCCTTTATAGCTTAGATTCTAGCATTCTCTTGACATATTGTCAATTATACCATTATAAAAAGATAGTTTGCACTATCCTTTTAAATTAAATCTTTTAACTCTTTAAGTATACTATCTTTTTCTTCTTCTGATACTTCTTCTAATTTTTTATATAATTCTACGACTTTTTGATAATTTGGATTATCTAATGGTTTTGTTTCCATAATATTAACTATTGTATAAGACTTTCTTAGAATATAGTCTTTCTCTTCTTTTGATAAAGTTTCTTCTACTTGTTCCTCTTGAATAGTTTCTTCTTCTGGTTCAGGAGTCTCTTCTACTTCTTCATCCTTAGTAATTATTTTGTCTTTAGGATTTTTTATAGAAGTTAAGAGAAGTAGGAATTCACCTAAATTAAATGAACATTCGAAGTAATTGTCTTTATATGGTTTTAATAGTTTTATAGTAATATCACTATTTGTTAAATCATCTATTGTAATTTGATATTTTAAATTAGTTAATGATGCTTCAATACTTTCATATATTATTTTATTTAAGACGATATTAAATTGTTTTTCACCTTTATTTAGAGCTTTACGAACTACTTCGTTAGTTTCATTATCTAACTTAGATAACTTTCCGTATTTCTTTTCAGTATCACGATCAATTACTTTGATATCATAAGCACCAAGATTATAGTCTAATTTTAGAATATATTGACCTTTATCAAATAAAAGGGCTTTATTATTTATATTCTTATAATTATAGATGAACATATGAAGAATTGTAAGAATATTTAACGATACAGTGTTTGCTGTTTTTTTCTTTTGACCTTTTAAAATAATGTTTTCGATTGTTTTTAGAATATTTACATTAGTTTTATTTTCGTCATTATTATTAATTTTATAAGTTTTTAAGAGAGTCATTATCATATCTAGTGATACTATGGCAACAAAGTCGATAGTTGATGAATTTTCAGTATATAGTAAGACTTGATTACGTGGTAATGGACGATAAGTGTACTCTGTTAAACTTTTTATTATTAATTCTTTTAAATTATTTTCATTTATACAGCGATTTCTTTTAGTATCATCAATATATTTATCATCAATTAAGATTACTTTTATAAAATTAGTTATTTCTTTTAAACGAGGTTTACTTGTTAAGATATATTCAATTCTTTCTTGAACGATATTTAAATCTTCTAATATTTCTTGTTCTTCGTTTAAGTTACTAATGAAACTATCTAGAATATAATTTAAATCTTGATATTCAATAGATACTTTGTTAGTGTCTACTTTTAAATCCTTTACTTCGAGAATATTAGTTGGCTTTAAATGAAGACTTTTAACTTGATTAATTATAGTTGCGTATAAAGAAGTATATGCTAGATTAGTTTGATATTTATTATATAAGACTACTTCAAAATTCTTTTTAACATTTCTTAGAATAGTACTTGAGATAGATAATTCTTCTTCAGTAGTAACTTGTTCTTCTATTTCATCGATTAAATAACCGGTAACATTTTGATAATAATTTTTAGGACTTGGAATATCGATATAAGTTGCTTTTTTTCGCTCTTTAACTAAACTTTCAGCTTTTTCTTCTAACGCTTCTTTTAAATCAGGAATCATTTTAGATAATTCGTGATTATTAGAAAGAATTGTTAAGAAGTTATCATAATTTAAAGTATTAAAATCAATTATTTCTTTTTTTATAACATCAGCATGATTAGCATCATTTTTACTATTTAGGACTATATATTTATATTTTTCTATTTCTTTTAAATATAGCGAATAAGAATAGAATACTTTATTACCTTCTTTATCTAATAAATAAGAATATAAACAATAAATAAAAGGTTCTTTTTCTTTACGTAATTCAAATAAAACACAGAATTGATTCTTTTTACTTCTTATTTTTTGTTTAATCATAGCAAAATGAGGATAGAAATAAATGTTATTTACTACGTCTCCTTTTTCAATTAAAGTATAGTCATTTATATTAGATATTTTACTACTCATATATATTCCCCTTCCGATTATAGATATTATAACATAATTTACATAAGAAAAAAATGGAATAAATCCATTTTTCTACTTTGTTTTTTTGTCATTTAAATTATCTTTAGCAACAGTTAGCATTAACTTAATTCTGTTTACTTGGTTTGTATGAGAAGCTCCTGGGTCATAGTCGATAGCAACTATATTAGAATCTTTATATAATGAACGTATTCTTTTAATAACTGATTTACCGACAATATGATTAGGAAGACATGCGAATGGTTGGACACATACGATGTTATTTATACCATCTTTAATAAGTTCGACCATTTCAGCAGTTAAGAACCAGCCTTCACCAGTTTGATTTCCGGTAGATAAGATACCATTAACGTTTTCTGCTAATTCATAGATGTTACATGTATTACGATATCTTGTATCTTTTAGAGATTCTCTTACAACTTTTTCATAGTAATCGATAATATGCAAGACTACACTACTTCCAATACTTAGTTTTTTACCTTTTTTAAGGATTTTTTCTTTGATGACATTGTTGTAAGCACAGTACTTAACAAAGCCCATTAGCTCTGGAACAAATACTTCTGCGCCTTCAGCTTCTAGTTTTTCAACTAAGTGATCATTACCGAATGTATGATATTTTATTAAGATTTCCCCTACTATTCCGACTTTAGGTAGTTGTTTTTTCTTTATTTTTATAGAATTAAAATCATCGATAATAGCTTTGGTATTCTTTTTGAATTCACTCATGTTGCCTTTTGCAACTGCTTTATAACATTTTTGATGCCATTTATTATATAGTTCTTCAGTTGTACCTTGTTTTACTTCGTATGGTCTAGTTCCTAGAAGAAGTTTCATTAGAAGGTCTCCATATACTACTGCTTGTAGTGCTTTATTTAAGAAACTTGGAGTTATTTTGAATGCTTGTTCTTTTTCAAGTCCTGAAGCGTTTAAAGATATTATTGATACTTGGCTTAGGTTGGCATCTTTTAGAGCTTTTCTTATTAAACCGATGTAATTAGTGGCACGACATCCTCCACCTGTTTGCGTTATGATAACACTAGTATTATTTAGGTCGTACTTGCCACTTTGGAGAGCGTTTACTAGTTGACCAATAACAATTATTGCTGGATAACAAGCATCGTTATTTACGTATTTTAAGCCTGTTTCGACAGTTTCATCTGAACTATCTTTTAAATATACAGCGTTATATCCTTCGCTTCTTAGAAGACTTTCAAATAGTGGCATATGAGTTGGAGCCATATCTGGGAAAAGGATTGTATGTTTTTTCTCTTCTTCTTTGAAATAGTTTTTCTTGTATTCGTAAGTATGATAATTTACTTCTTCATTTCGTTTATTCATTGAAGCGATTAGAGAACGAATTCTTATTTTAGCTGCTCCTAAATTGTTTATTTCATCAATTTTTATTGTTGTATATAATTTATTATTTCTTTTTAAGATTTCTTCAGTTTGATCTGTTACGATGGCATCAAGTCCACAACCAAAAGAGTTTAAGTTTACTAATTCGATGCTTTTATGTCTTGATACAACATCGGCAGCATTATAAACACGACTATGATAAGACCATTGATCTACTACACGAAGTTTAGATTCAATTTGACTAAGATGACAAATAGAATCTTCAGTGAGTACTGCTAGTCCTAAAGAATTTATCATAGTATCAATACCATGGTTAACTTCTTTATCTAAGTGATAAGGACGACCTGCTAAGCAGATAGCTTTTTCGTTATGTTCTTCAATGTATTTTAAAAATTCTTCGCCTTTGCGACGGACATCTTCTTTGAAATTACGTTGTTCTTCAAATGCAGCTTGGATTGCTTCAGTTAATTCTTTTTTAGTAAAGTTATATTCTTTAAATTCATCTAGTTCGAGAATTCTTTTTAGAAGGGCTTTTTCTTCTAATGGTAAGAATGGATTCATATATTTTATTTGTTTTTCTTCTAGAGTTTCAACATTTAACTTAATTGCTTCGGAATAACTTTGAACGATTGGGCAATTGAAATGATTATCGGCATTTTTGAATTCTAAGTTTTCATACATTATACATGGATAGAAGATGGTTGTAATGCCTTTGCTTATTAAATTCATGATATGACCATGGACTAATTTAGCAGGATAACATACTGATTCAGAAGGCATTGATTCTATACCTGTTTCGTACATTGCACGATTTGAATGATCAGAAATAACTACTTTAAATCCTAGTTTAGTAAATAAAGTGAACCATAGAGGATAGTTTTCGTACATATTTAAAACTCTTGGAATACCAATTGTTCCTCTTTGAGGATTTTCTAGTGGTTCGTAATCGAATAGACGGTCGTATTTCCATGAGTACATGTTTGGAAGGTTGTTATGAGAACCGTTATTACCACTTCCTCTTTCACAACGATTTCCAGATATAAAGCTTTTTTTATTAAATATATTTATAGTTAGTGCACAATGATTTTCACATCCTTGGCAGCGTGAGTGAGTTGTTTTTACTTTTAAGTTTTCTATTTCTTCTTTAGTTAACATGCCACTTTTGATATCTTGATCTTCGTATTGTTTGAAATTATTTAAAGCGATAAGAGCTACACCATATGCACCCATTAGACCGGCGATGTCAGGACGAATTACTTCTTTTTTAGTTATGATTTCGAATGCTCTTAGAATTGCATCATTTAAGAAAGTTCCACCTTGAACAACGATTTTATCTCCTAGTGTTTCGATGTCTCTGATTTTCATTACTTTTTGAATAGCGTTTCTAATTACAGAATATGAAAGTCCAGCAAAGATGTCGCAGGCAGGACGCCCTTCTTTTTGAGTTTGTTTTATTTTAGAATTCATAAATACTGTACAGCGTGATCCTAAGTCGATTGGAGCTTGAGATTTTACAGCTTCAGCTACGAACTCTTCAACTGTAATATTCATTGATTTAGCAAGTGTTTCAATGAATGAACCGCATCCTGACGAGCATGCTTCATTTAACATGATACTATCTACTGCACCATCTTTAATTTTGATATACTTCATGTCTTGACCACCGATGTCGATGATACTTTGAACTCCAGGTAAGAAGTAATTAGCTGCTTCATAGTGAGCCATAGTTTCTATTTCACTAATATCAAGGTTGAAAGCTGTTTTTATAAGAAGTTCTCCATAGCCAGTTGAACCTGCACTACGAATGATTGTGTTTTGAGGTAATACTTTGTATAAGTCAAGAAGCATATCTTTGATTGTATCTACTGGGGTTCCTTTATTACCACGATAGTTTTCGTAAAGAAGATTTCCTTCGTAGTCAATTGCTACTACTTTAGTTGTTGTAGAACCAGCATCTATACCGATAAAAACATCTCCTGAGTACTTTGTGATATCTTTACGGTTAACTTTGTCTTTGTTGTGACGAGTTTGGAATTTTTGATAAGCTTTTTCAGTTTTGAATAATGGTTCTAAACTTGATGAATCTGATTCTTTGAAATAACTTAATCTTTTTAGTAAAGCTTGGATTTCTTCGTTAGTGAAAGTTCTTTCATCTTCGTTACCTAAGATTGCACCAATACAAACGAATAAACGAGCGTCTTCTGGAGTAATTATTTCATCTTCTTTTAAATCAATTGTTTTGATAAATCTTTCTTTTAACATAGATAGATAATTTAGTGGACCACCTAGGAAGATAACATTTCCTTTGATTGGTTTTCCGCAAGCTAAGCCACTGATTGTTTGATTAACAACAGCTTGCATGATGGATAAGGCGATATCTTCTTTTTTAGCACCTTCATTTAATAAAGGTTGAACATCTGTTTTGGCGAAAACTCCACAACGGGAAGCGATTGGATAGATTGTCTTTCCGTTTTTAGCTAATTCATTTAATCCTTCTGTTGTTGTATTAAGTAAAACTGCCATTTGGTCTAGGAAAGCACCCGTTCCGCCGGCACATGTTCCGTTCATTCTTTGTTCAATAGTTTGATCAAAATAAATTATCTTAGCATCTTCGCCACCTAATTCAATGGCAACATCTGTAGATGGTGCGAATTCTTTGATTGAGTTTTTGCAAGCGATTACTTCTTGGATAAAAGGTATATCTAAGTATTTAGCTAGAGCGATTGCTCCACTACCTGTTGTAACGATTGTAAACTTTTTATTAGGGAATTTTTCTAATACTTCGTTAAATAAATCTTTGATTGTTTTTTTTGTGTCGGAAAAATGACGACGATACTCACTATACAATATTTCTTTTTTATTATTCATAACAACCATTTTAACTGTTGTTGAACCTACATCTATACCGATGTTTAATACTTTACTTCTCATAAAAACACCTCATTTTTTGAGTTTATCATTAATAAAAATGAAGTTCAATAAATGAGGTGAATTCTTAATAATTCTTAATTTTTAGTTATATCTTGAAGATGGATGTTCCAACTATTTAATATTTGATATATCTTTTCAACTGGAACTCCTAAAATATTGTAATAACTACCTTCTATTTTAGAAATAAAGTTAGAACATATTGTTTCGATTATAAAACCAGAAGCGTACATAGCATCCTTTTCGTTGGCAATGTAATATTCGATATCTTGTTCAGCAATTTCATTGAAGGTAACTAGAGTCTCTTGATAATCAGTTACTACTTCTTTAGTTTGATTGTTTATTAAAGCAATACCAGTGATTACTTTTGTAGTATTGTTACTGCTGTTACGAAGGTTTTCTTTGGCTTCTTCAATTGATTTTGGTTTTTCAATTATTTTATCGTTTATTAGGACTATTGTATCAAGACCAACTATGATATCAGTGTTATGTTCTTTGATGCTTTCAGCTTTTTTTAATGCTAAGTCTTTGACGTAGTCATATGGATTTTCAAAATTAGAATTTTCTTTGCAGGTTGGATTTACACAATCGTGATGAATTCCTACTGTAGTTAGGATATTGTTTTTAAATTTTGATGTACTTGCTAAAGTTATTTTCATGATTTTTTCTCCTTTATTAATTTTTATTATACCATTTAAAAAGACTTTATAAAAAGTCTTTTAGAAGCGACCACCGCCGCCACCGCCACCGAATGAACCACCGCCGGATGAGAAACCTCCTCCGCCACCGCCACCAGATGACCATGAGCTACCACCAGATGAACTGCCACTACTTGAGCGAGCTGCTTCGGTTGAAACTGCTTTGCTATATGATTCTCTTATTCCTCTATTTATACTATTTGTTATATCAGTATAAATATACATATTTGTAAATAAGGTATCAGTTTCTGATAAACCTAAATCGTTAACTTTGATTTTCATAGCTTTTTCTACTTTGTCTGCACAACCTAGAACTGTTGCATATACTAGGTATTCATTCCATAATTTAATTTCGCCAACTTCTTTGATATCCATTTTACCGAAATCTAATAAGAAATGTTTGAATGCTTTCCAACGAGTATATTCATAAGCTCCAGTTTCTGTACGTTTTTTGCATCTACCAACGTAAATTAAAGCAATAATAATTAAAATAATGCTTGCTAGTGGATATGTATATTGAACATCGATGAAGTGATATGTTGTTGCTGCGTAAACAATACCGGCAATCACAAACATTAGTAGAAGCCATAATACGATTGTTGCTCCTTTTTTACTAGCATTTTTTTGAATATCTAAATTTAGCTTACTTTGTTTACTTTTGATATTTGAGGCAAATATCAATAATATTACACCTGGGATTAATAGGAAGGCTGTTGAAATCATGATGTATGAGAATATCATAAGTAATACTTTTATTACTTCTGTTACTGAAGTAGATTTTTTCTTATACTTAGCAAGTTCATCATCAACATAAATATCTTCTTCTAAAGCTTCTAAGGTACAGTTTTTAATTACAGCATCCCATCTAGTTAGAAACGAACGATATGATGATGAAGCTTTTTTCTTAATTTCACTTAAATTTATAGATGTTTGACCATTAAGAATGAATCTTATAATCGACTCTTCTTTGGCATTTAGTGATTCTTTATATTCACTATTTCTTGTAAAAGTATAATCCTCTTTTTTGTTTTTTAGTTCTCTTTTCTCACATTTTAGTGCGCCTTTGTTTATTAAACTTAATATTTCTGCTGAAATTGCATCACTTGAAATTTGACGATTAAATAAATAATCAACAGTAGATGGTGAGTAATGATTTGGTATTTCGCGAACGTATGGTGCTGTAAAAGATGTTTTGTATTCACGGTCATGGTAATAATAGATGTATATAATTATTGCTATAGTTGAAAAAATTATAATAATTACATATCTTTGATAAATTTTATAACTTTCTTCCTCTTCTTGAGTTATTTTTTCTTCTACTACTTTTAATCTATCTAGTAATTCATTTTTTAATTCTTCATTGGTTAAGATAATTGTATCTTCGTAAGCTTGCTCATACCAATAGTATTTAACAAAATCTTCGGCAAATTCAACGCTTTCTTTAGCAGTTGTTTCTTCTAGTTGAGTTACTAAGATGTTTAATTCATCTAACTGAGATGTTAAATCAGCTTTTTTGGTTTGGTCAGAAACTCTGCTTACTAAAGTTACTGCTTCGTTATAACAACTTCTATTTAAATAATCATAACAATACCATATTTTTTCTTGAGCTTCAGTTTGTCTTTGGAAATCTTCTTGTTGTCTTTCGTAGTTAGCTTGTTCGGCTTTATCTTCTTCGTAATTTAGAATTTTTTGAAGGGCATCAACACCTGTTGTTTTAGTAGCTGATGAAATAATTTCTTTATCGAATGTTGCTCTTACATCAAGACTTTTATATGCTCTTAAATTTTGGATACTAGCTATTAAAGTGTTTTTATCTATAGGAGTTACAACTCCGTTTAATGGGCCATGAGCCCAAACACGAAATTCATTTTTGTTATTTGGAAAGTTTATTGTTATTTGAAGATTTTTAACATCTTCGGATAGTTCTGTAAAAATGTTCCAACCTAGTTCACCGACATCATTGTGAAGAATAGCTAGGTCAGTAATTGTATAATCAATATAAAAAGCTTTTTCTTCATCAGATGGCAAATAGATGGTGTACATATATCCGTTGTATTCACTAGTTACAGTATAAACACCATAATCTCCTTTATCAGCACTTTCAACTTTAGTAAATTTATCTCCTTTAATAGAAGAAAAATCGAATTTTGAATCAACATCAACGGCACGAATCTCGTTTATGAAAATATTAGACCCATTATGCAGTTTACTTCCACCATATGAATTTAGTTCTGCTCTAAAGGTATAGGCATCTTCGTTTGCGTAATTAATAATTCTTTGAAAACCATTATATTCACCTTCAAGATTGAAATATTCTTGTACTCTAAGGTCGCCATCTTCTTCAAGAGTAGCGTTAATATAAAAATTTTCAATACCTTCGGCATAGGCAATTATTGGAAATACAATTAATAAAATATATATAAATTTAAATAAACACTTTTTCATAACTCAATCCTCTATTCTTTATCTTTATTCTAATATATTTGAGTTTTAATTACAATAATACTTTTTGTTTTTTGCAATAAAAAAACTGTTGAATTTAATCAACAGTTCTTTATTAATTTAAGATTCTTTTTCTTACTAGGATTAGAGCTCCTAAGATAATTGAAGTAATTAATGTTATATAGATATTATTGTTATCTACCATTGTTTGTGGAGGTAGGTCTGGTTCTACAGATCCTGTTCCTTCTTTTTCGTAAATGTATGTTACTTCAATTACGCCATCAACATATTGACCTTCTTGGTTTCCTTCTACTTTAGAGAAAATATAACCTTCGATTTCTTTTTCTTCAGTTTGATAATCTTCTCCTACTAAGCCGTTAAGTGTAACGCTATTAGCAATTACATTACCAAATGTATCAACATAATTAGCGATTACTGTTCCTTTAACTTCTAAGTTAGTTTCTGTTTCGTCTTCGCTTATTACTGGATCAGTTGTTTCAAGTTCTAATTTAGTAGTAACTTTATTAACTACTACTCTAGTTTCTGGAGTTAAATCTTCATAATATAATGTTATATCAAGATTTATTTCGATTTCATTATTACTGTTTTGGTATGTATTAACGTCGTATTCTTTTGTCCATGTAATAGTTAATGTATCTTCGTTATATGTTCCACCAGCTAAGTCTGATTTTTCAACATTGATTGGATATGATAAGTAGTCAACTATTGTGATAACAGCTTTACCTTCATATTCATTTAATGCTGTTTTATAACTTATTGTATATTTGAAAGCATCTAAGATACTAGTTACTGTTTGGTTAGTAGATTCTTTAGTTACTTCATTATAAGTTACTTCAGCTGGGATTCTATCATAATAGTAAATTACGATAGTAGTTTCTTCTTTGTATTCACCAGTTTTGTTATCTGGAGTTTGACTTAAAGTATAGCCATCGAAGTGTTTAGAACTTGTTGTATAAGTATATCCTACATAGTCAGTTTTCTTGTCTTCGATTTCTAATACTTTTTCATTACCTGCTTCATCTTTGTAGATGTGTTTTACAATTAAGTCACCTTTGATTGAAGCGATAATTTCTTCTTCAGCTTCTTGGCCTTCACTAGTTTTAGTATCAGTCTTAGTTTGACCTTTTACTTTATTAACTACTTCTTTGTCAGAAGCCATATTGTTATATTTAACTACGATATTCTTTGTAACATTTACTGAATATTCACCATTTTGGAATGTATTAATACCAGAGATAGTTTCAGTCCATGTAATTGTTTTGTTTGTAGCGTTATATATTCCACCATCTAAGTTTGATGATGCTTCGTCGATTGCGTATGGTAAGTAATCAACGATTGTTACAGTAGCAGTACCTTTATAATCATTTATCTTAGTTGTATAAACGATTTGATAATCTACTAATGTATTTGATTTAGTTATTTCTTCTAATACTGATTTTTTAGTAAGTGTTTCATCAGTAATTGTTGCTACTTTTCTAGTATATTCATAGATAACTACGATATCGTCTTCTGTATATTCTCCTTTATAGTTTGCAGGAGTTGTAGATACGATATTGTATCCTTCGATATCTTTACCTTCTGTTTGATATGATTCACCTACTTTATCAGTTGTAGTAGTACTATCAGCTAATTTAGTAGTTGTACCTTGAATATAGTAATGAGTTATTACTTTTCCTTCGATATTTACTTCTGTTGTATGAGTTGCTTCATCATCTTTATCTGGAGTTGATTCAATATCATCAGAAACAGTAACTTTTACTGTATTAGTATATTCTTCAATACTTGCATCAATATTTTTGTAGTATACTTCGATATTTTTAGTTATATCGATAATTATATCTTCTGATGCATTAGTGTTTTCGTATGTTTCTACCCAAGTAATTGTTTTCTTAGTAGAATCATAAGTACCACCATTTAAGTTATTGTCTTTAGTTTCATCTAATTCGTAAGGTAATGTATCTACGATTGTTACAGTTATTTTACCTTCGTAGTTTGAGATGATTGCATCGTAAGTAATAGTATATTCGTTTTTATCAGTGCTACTTGTTATTTCAGTTGTACCTGTTTTAGTTACTACTGGGTTTGTTGGAGTAGCTCCAAGACGTTTATATACATATGTTACATCGATATCTTTTTCAATATATTTACCAGTATTATTACTTGGTGTTGTTTTTAATTCGTAGCCAGCTATTTCTACTGAAGATGTAGTATAGTCTGTACCTACTTTACCAGTTGTTTTGACATCAGAACTTAATGTATTACCTGATTCATCTACGTGATGAGTTATTACATTTCCTTTAATATTTACTGGAACGTCTACTTCATCAGGAGTATTTATTGGATCGGTAGTTTCTACCTTAATAGTTCCTACTACTTTATTAGTAATTTTGTCTACTGAAGCATCTAAGTCTTTATATACTACTGTGTATTCTAAAGAGATTGAGATTTTTTCAGTAGCTGATGTTTCACCTTCTGGTTTGTTTTCATAAGTATTTACATTTTTAGTAATTACCCATGTAATAGTTTTTTTCGATGCATCGTAAGTACCTTCACCTAAGTCAGATTTAGATTCATCGATTGCATATGGAAGTGTATCTACGATTGTTATAGTTACAGGTCCATTATATTCTTTAATAGTTGTATCATAAGTAATATTATATGTTACTTCATCTTTAGAAGATTTAATTTCTTCTGTTTCAGATGTTTTATTAATTGTAGTATCAGTTATTTCTGCTTCTACTCTTTCATAGTAATAGATAACTGTTGTAGTTCCTTCTACATATTTACCAGATGCATTTGATGGAGTTTCTACTAGTTTGTATCCATCTACTGATACTGGAGATGTTTGGTAAGGTGTACCAATTTTTTCTTCTGTAGCAGGTTGTGTAGCTACTAGTTCTTGGTCTTCTCCTTCTTCATCTTTATATAGATGTTTAACTACTAATTCACCAGTTATATCTACTGGAGTGTCTTCAGTAATATCTTGATCTTTGTCTGGTGCTGTAGTAACACTGATGTTAGTGCTAACACTGTTACTTACATATAATTCTTCACCAGTAAATTCTGGATAGTTATAGTAAACGCTGATATTCTTTTCGATAGAAATAGCTTTTTCACCGTTTGTATAAGTATCAATATTAGATACTGTTTCTACCCATGTAATTGTCTTAGATGCTGCGTTATATTCTCCGCCATCTAAGTTAGATTTTTCTTCATCGATTGTATAAGGTAATGTATCTACGATAGTTATTGTAGCTGTACCTTTATAATCGTTAATTGTTGTTTCATATGTAATAGTATAATCTACTGCTTCTTCAGCACTTGTAATTGAATCTGGACCTTCTTTTGTTACTGTTGGGTCTTCTACATCTGCTGGTTTAATTGTGTAGTAGAAAATTATTACGTTAGCAGTTGTATCTGCTGATAATTTAATTGATTTAGATGATTCTTCACCGGTAGCTAAGTTGTATCCAGTTATTGAGATAGCGTTTTCTATTACGTTATCGTATACATATTTGTTAGTTACTGATTTTTCTTCAGCTAATTCTTTATCTGTACCTTTTTCTAGGTATTTAACTATATAACTAGTTGGATTTTTAACTACTTTGATTGTTATTGTTGAAGTGTTACTTGTTACAACGTATTCTTGTCCGTTGATAGTAACTGTACTTACAACGTGATAATCTATATCATATGTTTGACTTTCTGTACCAGCACATCCTTCTGTTGCTGTATATGTGAAAGTTCCATCTTCGTTAACTGATAGAGTTCCGCAAGTTGGTTGATTTTCGATTACGATTTCATCAGTTACTGTAGATTCTGCTAATGCATTTGTTGGTTTATCTGTATGAATTGTTAAAGAGTCGTTGTTTAAGATACTATCATCAGTATCGATAGTAATTCCATTTCCTTCTTTAACGATATACTTATCAGTATTTGAATAATCATCATCTTTAGTTACTCTACTTATAGCAACTACTGGTTTATTAAATTCTTCTGAAATATTTTTATCTTGATAATAAGTATTATCTTCAGTTGCAGTTGCTGTAAATGTAGCTGCGACGTTAGTATACATTGCTCCGTAATGATCTTCGTCAGCTTCTACTTCGTATTCGATTGTATAAGTTCCTTGTACTGAACTTATTTCATCATATTTAACTTCGATAGTAGTTGTACCATCTTCATTTTCTGTTATTGTGATTTTATCACCATATTTTTCTAATAATGCTGCTTTTGCTTCAGCTGTTAAATTAAAGCTTGCTGGAATTGTATCTGTTACTGTTGCATTTGTAGCTAAAGTGTTTTTGATTGAGCTAGCAATTTTAGAAAATGCACTTTTTAACTCATCTGTATCTGTTGCTGAGTAAGCGTATGTTTTATCTTCAGTTGCCGTTGAAGCTATTTGATTTGTTAAGAAATCAGCTATTTCACCAGCGCTATCACCAAATCCAATTGCGTAAATCTCTGCACTCATAGGTGTTGATTTAATTGATGTTGCTGTTTCTTCTGCTACGTCTGAAGGTTTATTTACATGGTCTGAACTAGTAACAATTTTACAATCATTTCTATTATCTTCCTTGTCATGTTGACCATCACCACATAATGTATTATTTTTACCATCAAAGAATGTTGGTTTTCCATCAGATAATACAATGATGATTTTTGTATCAGCAGTTGATGAAGCTAATTGACTTTGAGCAGCTTTTAATCCGGCGTGGACATTAGTTCCGTTATCGTATACTTCAGTTAACGAATCAATCTTAGCTTCGACAGCTGTTCTATTATTTGTTAATGAGATTGAATTTCCACTTTCATAGTAAGTACCAAATGAAACGAAACCAACTCTAACGTTACCTGTGCCACTTGTTGGAATTAATTCTTGTACTAAGCCGATAGCAGCATCCTTCGCAACTTCAAGACGACTATCTCTTTCTGTACATTCTTTATATTCTTTTATGTTTCCGTTCCAGTCTTTATAGCTTTTTATTTCATATTTTGTACATACATCGTTGTTCATACTTGAAGAGTGATCCATAACAAATATTATATCTGCTGTAGATTGCTTCAATTCTGAAGTTTGAATTTCTAATGTAACTTTTGCTTTACGATCTGATGTTGCTACTGCTGTTTTATTTAATGTTATTTTACCAGCAGTATCTTCTGCTTTACCTATTTGTAATGCACCAAAGATTATACCAGCTACAATAAGAAATACACTTAGAATAGATGCTATTATTTTTCCTTTCTTTTTCATATTATCTCTCCTTCTATTATTTTTGCTTATAAATTGATTACTATACAACGGAGCTGTATATTTCTTTAAATTAATCAATCTATAATTTCGTTGGATGAATCCAACTATTGGTGAAAATAATTATGTTTTATATCAATTGAAATTTGATTGCTTGAGATAAATAAAAAAGGCCGAATAAAACTAATTAATAAATAGATATTAATTGTTATTCGTCCTTTTCATATAATCACCTAAACCCCTAAGCAAAACTGCAATTTCACCGTTTGCGAGGTTTATATTAAATAAAAACAATTGTTTTGTCAACTTTTAATATGATTTTTAAGAGAAAATTTTTGCTATTTTTTGATTTTGATTGTTTTAAAGATAATAAAAGGACATTTTCAAATGAAAATATCCTTTATTTTATTAATTTATTTCAATTGCTGTGATTACATAATATGTTTTATCTGCGTTATAAGAACAAGTTTGAAGAGTTAATAGATTTGTGTTTGCGTCATAGTTAGCTGCTCTTGTATGAATAGAATCAGCGATTAACAAATCAATATGTTGAACGTGATTCTCAGGAGTTGATGAAACATACATATGCTCATTGCCGGTTGTTTCTTTAATAGATATTATTTTATATATTCTAGTTCCACCATCGTGTTGTAACAAGATATATGGGTTACTATCAAAGAAATCTTTATCTAGAAATTTTTCTAATTTTCTAAAAGGTATATCGTAAGTACGAGAATTGTGACCGTAGATGTTTACTTGTTTAGAAGTTGGAGTTACACGATAATCCATAAATTCTGTACCTTTAACATCTTTTTTCTTTTCGATTGAATGATCTAAGTAGTACTTATTATCACTTGATTGAGTTACTAATATATTAAACAAATTAGGAATTTCTAATCTGGCAACTATTTCTGAATTATTATATTCGTTTCTATATGTATCTAAACTAACGCTAGCAGAGAAATAATTTTTAGCTGTTTCGTATTCTGATTTTTCTTCAACCTTTGTTTCTTCATCTTTGTCTTCTTGTTGATTTTGATATTCGATATCTTTTAAATCTATCTGGTCTTGAGTAAGATAATTTTTAGGTTCTTGATTAGATGAAATAAGTTTAGTTACTGAAAATACTAATAATGCTACTAATAAAATTATAGCTATAATATAAGTAAATTTTTTTAGTGCTGTATCTTTTTTCATTATTTCTTCCTCTTTTTCTTCAACTAGTTCTATATTAAGTTATGTTTATTAATTTGTCAATTTGAGATAAATTTACGCCAATTCTGTATATAGCTTTGTCATTTTATGTAAAATTCCTACTCTATTTTAGGTGTTTTGTTTAGGTAGTTTACGTTAGTAGACTTTTTATTACATTTATTCTTTTATATTTTAACATATTTTGTGTCAATATTTTACTAATATTTACTAATACTTAAGATAATACCAATACTTATCATACTTATTAGAAGTGATGATCCACCATAGGATAAAAATGGTAATGTAATACCAGTTGTTGGAATAGTACCTGTTACGACTAGTATATTTAACATTACTTGAAGAATAAGACCGAATGATAAACCGAATGAGAGATACTTTTTAAATAAGTCATTTTGTCTTAAGGATATTTTTATTGAACGATAAAATATTATACTAAATAAACCTAGAACAAGGATTACACCTATTATTCCAAATTCTTCAACAATGATACTAAAAATGAAATCAGTTTGTGGTTCAGGAAGGTAGAAATTTTTTTGAATAGAATTACCAAATCCGCTACCTAGTAGACTTGATGGAGCAATTGCATATAAACTTTGAATTATTTGAAATCCACTACCTAAAGGATCACTCCAAGGATTAAGATATGCTGTTATTCTCTTTAAACGATACGGAGCAATAGCTATTAATACAACAATTCCTACTAGTCCAATTAAACCTATTTTAAGAAAGAATGAGATGTCAGGTCCTGATACAAAGATTAGTACTACTAAAGTTAAAATTATTACCATCGCTGTTCCGAAGTCTGGTTCTAACATTATTAATAAGAAGAAAATACATATTACAAGAAATAATGGTAATAAACCCTTTTTTATATTTTTGATATTTTTGTTATTATGAGATAAATATTTGGATGTGTATATTATTAAACCTAGTTTAGAAAATTCAGATGGTTGGATACCTAATGGACCAATACCGAACCAGCTTCTTGAACCATTTCTTACTTTACCTATTCCAGGAATTAAAACTAATGCTAATAAAATGAAACATCCGAATAATAGTTTATTAGAATATTCTTCTAAAAATTCTGGATTCATTTTTGAAGTAATATAAATTAATATCAAACCAACAAGAAAAAAGATAAATTGTGATTTTACAAACTTAAAAGCATCATTATACTTGTATTCGGCCCAAATACTACTAGAAGAATAAACCATTAAAACTCCGAAAGATATTAATATAATAGTTGATATTAACAAAATTTTATCTGTTTTTTTCATTAACTCACCTATTTAAATATATTTATCCAAGAAAAAAATAATATGAAAATCATATTATTTAAATTTTTTCTTTTTAAAATTAAATAAGTTTGTACATAAAATAATAAAGATTAAACATAGTAAACCAATTATTAAAACAATTGATACTTTTGATTCTTCTTGATAAGAATATATTTCATCTTTTAAATATACATTATATGTTTCAACAATATTATCTCCGACAAGAATATCAATGTAACCAAGATTATCACCTTTTTTATTGTCTGGAGTAATTTTATCTGCTATGTGGTATTCTACGATTACTTGATTATGCTCCTCAGGAGTTAGAGTAAGATTAATATCTTTTTCAGCTGTTACAACATATTCGCTTATTGTACCATTTTCAACATTTATTCTTTTTAAAATACTATCTTTAGGTATTATTGTTTTTGTTTCGAAGGTTAGTGTTGAAACATAGTCATATATCTTATATGTATCTAAAACGTGTTGGCTCATATAAGTATTGACGTCTGACTTCATAACGATTAAGGCGTAGTTTGTATTATTTATTGTAGCAGTAGAAGCAAGAAGTAATCCAGCTTCAGGAGTATAACCTGATTTATTACCGGTTAACAAGTTTTCGTCTAAACCGTGGAAGATAGCAAAGTTTTTGGTATAGTTATATACTATCAAACCATTTGATAAAGTTTTTTGGTTGCAACTAAATATTTTTTTGAATGTTTCATTTTTTAATGCTTCTTTTAGTAACTCGGCTAGTTCTCGAGCAGTAGAGACATTATCGTCGTGTCCACCATATGAATCTTCAAAATTCGTATTTCTTAGTCCTAATTTTTTAGCTTCTTCATTCATCATTTCTTTAAATTTTTCAGTTGAACCTGCTGTATGAATTGCTAAAGCTTGAGAGGCATCTGCCCCAGAATGAAGAAGTGTTCCGTATAATAAATCTAAATAACTAACTTTATCCCCTACTTCAAGTCCTATACAAGTAAATCCGTACAAATTAGCAATATCTTCTTCAGTAATTGTTATTTTTTTATCTAAGTTCTCGACATGATTAATTACTGTATATGCAGTCATTATCTTAGTAAGAGATGCTAGTATTTCTTGTTTATCAGGATTCTTTTCGTATATAATTTGATCTTTATCTAAATTGATTAGTACTACAGCATCAGCTGTTACATCTACAGGAAGTGGTAAAGCATTTATAGGAGTAATAAATAATATAAAGATGATTAGACAAAATATAAGTTTCTTCATATTATCACTTCCTATCTTACATTTATATATTGTATCAAAAAAGTTAGTCTTTTTCAATTGATGGAACCATATTATTAATTGGTGAGAGTATGTTTTTAAAAGATAAACAATTTAGAATTAAATTAGTATTTATTGTTGTTATAACTGCTTTTATTTTTATATTTGGAAGAATTATTTATTTGCAAGTATTTAGTTATGGAAAACTTAATTCTCTAGCGCTAGCTTTATGGCAAAGAAATTTACCGATTACAGCAGATAGAGGGCGAATACTAGATCGAAATGGTAAAGTCTTAGCTACTAATATAACTACTACCACATTATATGTTGTTCCTAATCAAATAGTTAATAAAGAGGATGCAGCAAAGAAATTAGCTGAAATACTTAATGCTTCATATGAAGATATATATGCTCATTTAACAAAAAAGACTTCGTTAGAAAAAGTTAACCCTGAAGGACGACAACTAAGTAGTGATATTGCTGATAAAATAAATGAACTTAATATAGATGGTTTGTATTTAATGAAAGAATCAAAAAGATACTATCCTTACGAAGAAGTTTTATCTCATGTTTTAGGATATGTCGGAATAGATAATCAAGGATTGTCTGGATTAGAATTAAAATATGATGATTATCTAACTGGCAAAAATGGTTCAATTAAATATGTTTCTGATGGTAAAGGAAATAGAATGTCTAATGATGAAGTATATGAACAACCTCAAAATGGAATGGATATTTATTTAACAATTGATATAGATATACAGCTTGCATTAGAAAAAGAATTAGAAAATGCGACAGCTAAGTACAATCCGGAAGAGAGTTTGGCTATGGTAATGGATCCAAATACTGGAGAGATTTTAGCTATGGGTTCTTCCCCTACTTTTGATTCGAATAATTACCAAGATTATGATTTAGAAACGATTAATAGAAATTTACCTATTTGGAAGAATTATGAACCTGGTTCAACTTTTAAAATAATTACTTTAGCTGCTTCGTTAGAAGAAAAGACGATTAATTTGTTTGAAGATCATTATCACGATGGTGGTTCGATTAATGTTGAAGGTGCGCGAATAAAATGTTGGAAGTCTGGTGGACATGGAAGTGAAACGTTTTTACAGGTTGTACAAAATTCGTGTAACCCAGGATTTGTTGTTATGGGACAAAAACTAGGGACTGAGACTTTATACAAATACGTTGAAGCTTTTGGATTTACTAGTAAAACAGGAATTGATTTAAATGGGGAATCTAGTGGTATTATGTTTGACTTAGAAGATATTGGTCCAGTTGAACAAGCAACTATTTCGTTTGGTCAAGGAATAAGTGTTACTCCTATTCAACAAGTTACAGGAGTTAGTGCAGCAATTAATGGAGGATATCTTTATACACCTTATGTTGTTAAGTATATAACGGAACCTGAGACAGATGATATTATGTTTGAAAATACACCAAAACTAAAAAGACAAGTTATTAGTGAAGAAACTTCGGAAATGGTAAGATTTGCATTAGAAAGTGTTGTTTCTTCGGGAACTGGTAAAAATGCATATATTGAAAATTATCGAGTTGGTGGTAAAACAGGGACAGCGCAAAAGGTAAAAAATGGTGTTTATATGAGTGGTAATTATATTGTGTCTTTTATTGGATTTTTACCAGCGGATAAACCGGAATATGTTGTTTATGTAGCGATTGATCATCCACAAGGAATAACTCAATATGGTGGAACGGTATCGGCACCGATAGCTAAAAGCATTATGCAAAGTATTATTAGTATCAAAGGATTAGAGCCTAGTAGTGAAGTTACTCCGAGGGAATATACTTGGTTAGATACTAAATATGTTAAAGCACCTTCAGTAATAGGAAAAACTAAAAAGGAAGTTAGTACTTTGTTAAAAGGATTTAACGTTGAATATAGTGGAAGTGGTGATACTGTTATATATCAAGAACCTAAGGGAGATACTTATATAAAAGAGGGTTCGACTATTAAAATTATGTTAAATTAAAAGACTCAAATTAATTTTGAGTCTTCTTTTTATTCTTCTTATCTCTTTCTGCGACAGTTATAGCTCCTACTGACAAAGTAGCAAGTGCTGCTCCAATAAAGGCAGGATTTATAATTGGTTCAGAAGTGTTTGTGTTTTTGTGTTTAATTTGTGGTTTATCTACCCTAGTATCTGGAATTGCTTCAGTATTTGTGTTAGTTGTTGTATCTTGTTTAGTTGTACTTGAAGTGTTGTTATTATTTGAATTACCAGGAGTACTATTACTATTTAATCCTTCAGTAGATGAAATTAATTGGTCTAAGACAGCAGAATCTGTTGAGGTTGAATGATCAACTTGTTCTGTAGTTTCTACTTTACCTATTGTATTATTTTGGTTTGTACTAGTTGAACTATTTGTAGAAGTACTTCCAGTAGTTGTTTCATTCTTAGTTGAAGTATCTGTTTTATTAGTAGTTGAAGTTTCTGTCTTAGTATCTGATGTAGATGAACTGCTACTTGATTGAGTTGTATTTTCGGTAGTTGAATTTGAGATATTTGAATTGTTCTCGCTACTTGAATTACTTGAAGAATTAGAATTGTTTGAATTGCTTGAATTCGATGTGCTATTTGATGAACTATTTGAGTTAGTTGAGCTATTTTGATTGCTAGAACTGTTTGAAGTATTTGTATTGTTAGTATTATTAGTATTATTGGTTGTTGTGGAATTGTTATTGTTGTTTTGAGTTGTCCAATCTTTGGTATTATTCTCATTATTGTTTGTTTGATTTGTATTATCTGTTTTGTTTGTATCTTCAGTAGTATTTGTCTGAGTTGTGTCTTGTGTTTGTGTTGTATCTTGTTTAGTTGTGTTGTCTTTTGTAGTGTCTTGAGTAGTATTATTTTGAGTATTAGTATCGGCTTCTACTGTTGCTTCGTATTGACCATCTATTTCGATATTTTGAAGTTTTTTTAGTACTTCTTCACTGATAGTTATTTCACCAGCGGATGTTGTTGCGTTTGTGTTAGCGGTAGGATCAAATATCCAAGTCTTACCTACTGAAAATTGTAGTTCAGACCAAGTACATCCGTCTGCTGTTGCAGAATTACGGTAATATAAATAAGGATCATTTACTAGAATTTGACCATCTTCACTTATTCCTTTACAAACTACGAAGTGACTACTACTTTTTACAAGACATATTACTAGTTTTCCTTCTTTTAAATAGTTTTCTAGGTCTGCTTGACTTGTGTTTGTATCACAAAACCAGTTTAAACCAACGTAGTCAGCAGCAGTGGTCATTTTACCAACGTTACTACTTTTATCAGCGTTGGCGATAGCAGCTAAATCTTCTGGGGTATATAGTTTATCCATGATATAGGAAGCTACCATACATAAAGATGTGATACCACATCCACTAGTTGCAACGTTGTTTCCGCCATAGGTTATATAAGAATAATCGTTTTGAGTTAACAATGGAACGTCAGTAAAGTTTCCTTCTTCATCGATTATTCCTTCTTCATAATATTGAAATAATAAAGCGGCATGGTTATCACTTTTGGCCAATATGTTTTTTGACTCTTCAAAGATTTCGATTAATTCTTTTATGTCACCATTAATTATTGATGATACTTTTGTTTTAGCATCGCTTAATAATGAAGCAGTTGTTAATTCGCTTGGTAAGGTTATGCCACTCATTGCACTACTAAAGGAACTTAAATAACTTTCGATATTTTTGATTTGCTTAAGTCCAAAGTAAATGGCTCCACAATCTATTTGAACATCCATTTAACTCACCTCGCTACTTTCAGTACTGTCAGTACTCTTTTTTCGGGCCTCTTCTTCGGCAGCTAGTGCTTCTTTATATAATTTCTCATACTCTAAAATCAATTTATCGCACTCGGCGATTATAGAATCAAAATCACCTGATATACCGCTTAATGCCGATGATGTACTAGATAACTTTCCTTTATCCATCGGTTCACCACAAATCATTAAATCTTTAACAATTCCCTCGCCTTTTGTTAAAGCAGTCTCGCATTCAGATAGTGGACTATATAAACCGTTTATTGCGGCTTTGGCATTTTTAAATTCGGTAATTTTTGCTGCATATTCTGCTGAACTCATATTTTAATCACGACCTTTTTAGATTCTTATTTCCTAAATAGAAATTTAAGGATTCTACTTAGGAAATAAGAAGCTTTTATGCTTCTTAGAATGTATAATTTTTTAATGCTGCTGCTATATGTTCTGAAGTTTCTGTTAAAATGTTTTTGTATTTTCTGGCATTAGCAACGAATTCATCAAATGCTCCTTGAGCGTTATCTCTACCAGTACCAGCTGTCCAATTATCCATTATTTCGTTATATTTATAAGTTACATTTTGAATAAATGTATCTAAGTCAGTATTAGCGGCATCAATAAGGTTCTTTCCTATTTCTGCTGCTGGTACGATATCAACTGTATCTGCTAAATCAGTATGTTCTTGTAATACTTGAGCAGGTTGAATTTGAATTGGACTTAAATATTCCATTCCGGCACCATTAGCATTTTGAATATCACGATATTGAGATGCTACTACTGAAGAGTCAAAACTCAATTGAGCTAGAACATTTCTTACATTAACCATTTCGTTATGCACTGTAATTACTTCTTGAATTTTCTTACCAGCGTCGATACCTTTCCAATTATTTTTTAAATTTTCGATTCCCTCTCTTAAATTTGCAAGAACAGAATCAGCACTTGCATCATCACCAACGACAATTTTATTATATAAATCAGTGGCAGATGAATACAATCCTTGAACATTACTTACTTTATGATTCATATCATAAACCTCCTTATATTTTAAAAATATATAAATTATATTTTTTAGTCAATTAATTTGTTGATTTTTGACATATTTGGACATGTCTTATTATTCTTTAGTTCATCTATTAGTTCGTTTATTTCATAATAATGTTTTTTCTTACCTTCTTGGTATCTAACATTAACAGCGTCATCTTCTAGATAAAACATAATATTTTTTATACCAATTTTATTTAAGTTTGATTGAATATACAAAAACTTGGTTGTATTGTTTTTATAAGAGATAATTTTATTCATTGTAGTTGCAATAAATCTTTTACCATATTGCTTTCTATCATTATTATCTAACCTACTATATATTTCTTCAGCATATTTTTTATTAGTAATTATTTTATCTTTGGTAATTAAAGATGTTGTTAGAGTGAAATAGTCCTCTAATGATCCTTCTATTTTAAAAGTATGATTACGATAAGAATTTTCATCTAAGGTATAATCTTCTAAGATTAACGTGTCTTTTTTGATGTGAATTCTTAGTTTAGATAAACTTAATTTAATAGATTCTAGGATGATATTATTTTGTTTGGAAATAATTGTTTCGAGATTTTGAACTTTTTTATCTACCTTTTTATTGATTATATTTAATTTAGGTCTTAAATCGTTCTTTTCATTACATCTTATGATTATTGGTAATTGTTCTACTGTATCATTTAATTCTTTTAATTCCGAAACAATGTCATTAGAATGTTTCTTTAAACAATTATTTTCTGGATATATTTGAAAGCTATTAAATACTTGGTTTTGGTTGGCCATATTTTCATCATAAGTATTAAAGATTGATAACATATAAAGGATTAAAGATATTGTTTGTTTATCTCCTGTACCTAGTAGTGGTTTAGCTTTATATTCTTTATCTAATTCAAATAAAACTTTAATAGATTGTTGATGGCAATTATAGATTTCTTTTGGTAATTGGTTTAATTTATTAAAATCACCTTGTACTAGATTGTATATGATTATTAAACGAGCAACTTTGATATCTTTATCGAAAAATTCTTTTGGAATCTCAGAGAATTTAGTTAAATCAAATTTTAATAAATCTAGTAG